>JBDTWQ010000265.1:0-1851 GCA_040006595.1 Nitrosospira sp. | reverse complement strand
CGCACGCCTTACCAGTATCTGGTTCATGGCGGGGTTAACCTGGGTAAATTCAGTAGGATGAAACGGCATGACGATATCAAATTCCGGCAGTGTGTAATTCAACTCCAGTGCATTTTCCGGGTAAAACGGATAAGCCGTCTGCGGGCTGCCTTCAGGTTGCAGGAAAAACTGAATGTGATGCTGGTTGACGAAAGCCTTGAGTAACGCTTCGTCCTGTGAGGTAAGCGGCTCCAGGATGCGCAATACCAATACATCCACATCCTCGCCCAACGATACCTCGATCTGCGGGATACGGTCGCGGATGGATAGACTTCCCACCAATTCCCGCAGCGGCAGGATGAGCCTGGAAATACGCGGAGGCATGACTTCGCAAACCTCCATATCAACGACAAAACTGCTGCGCTTTTCATGAAAACCGACTAAAACTCCGCCTTTCTTGGCGACGTAGCGCACTGATAGCCGCGCACGGTAGCGATAACCCCAGGCTGCCCCATATACAGCGGGCAGGATTAATTCGGACTCGACCTTGCCGATATGCTTGAGGTTATCCTCCAGAATGCGCTGTTTCGCCGCCACCTGGGCGCGTGCATCCATGTGTTGCAGGCTGCATCCGCCGCATATTCCAAAGTGCCTGCATTGCGGCGTTACCCGCGCATATGAAGGCTTGAGCACCTGCCCAACCTGCGCCAATTCAAAATTTGATTTCTTGCGATAGGGATTGTAGGTGACCACTTCACCGGGCAATGCACCTTCAATGAAGATGACTTTACCTTCTGCATTGTGTGCAACCCCGCGACCTTCCTGGTCAAGGGATTCGATGGGGACGGGAGCGATCATATTTGGCGCCGGGGGATGGTTCCCGGAATCGCGATGCAATACGTATTGATTGGCTTATGGGCAGTGGTTTGCAGAGGCTATGGCCACTGACCGAGAAATTCCTGCCAGTGAGGTTCGGGAGATTTTCCCAATGTGAAGCGCACCAACTCGCATTCTCGTTGATATTGTTCGTCGTCAAAAATACCGCGCATGAGCTGGAAGCGCAAAAACACAAGATAGGTATTTACCACATCGGTTTCACAGTAGTTGCGGATCGCAGCAATTTCACCATTCTGGAAAGCGCCCCAGACTTGGGAACCGTCCATGCCAAATTTTCCGGGAAAACCCATCAGCTTCGCTAATTCATCCAGCGGCGCATTGGCGCGCGGCTGATACAGCGCCAGTAAATCCATTAAATCGAGATGACGCGTATGGTAGCGGCTAAGATAGTTGTTCCATTTGAATTCCCGGTCATCGTCACCCATCTCCCAATAGCGGCGTGCCTGCAGGCCATGAATCAGGCTACGATAATGAAGTACCGGCAGATCGAAACCGCCGCCGTTCCAGGAAACCAGTTGAGGACTGTATTTGTCGATGCCCTCGAAGAACCGGCGGATGAGGTCCGCTTCCGAGTCCGCCGGATTCCCCAGCGACCATACGCGAAACTCATTTTTGTCGCGCAGCGCACAAGAAATTGCCACTACCTTCTGCACATGCAATTGCAGGAAATCACTGCCGACAGCCTGACGGCGTGACTGAAACGCCATGTCGGCAATATCAGCCGCCCCAAGCTCCGGGCCGAGATCGGAAAGCTTTCGTAACCCATCAATATCGGGAATGGTCTCGATATCAAAAACGAGTACGGGTATCACGCTATGGGAGCCTCAGCCAAGTCTGCGAGTTTGTGGCTTATTTTCTGACCCAGGAGCCATTCGGCGCCTGATACCACCACCCCGGCCTGGCCAGATCGATCCAGCGCTTGCCGAAAGTGGAGCGGATGTCCTCCTCCCATTCGGGATGACTATTGGCCCGGGC
>JBDTWQ010000264.1:0-15451 GCA_040006595.1 Nitrosospira sp. | reverse complement strand
ATTCCACTTAGCGCCATGACCGCCAGAAGAAATGCAAGGAGTTGGGTTTTGTCGCCAATTTCAGCAAGCGCGACGATGCCGGTAGAAAGGAGCAATGCTTCCATTTGAAGTTGAGTCTCAGGGGCCGGACGGTTAACCAATGATCTAAAGGACGGCTCCGGCCCATGCGCCATCCTTCGATCAATAGTCTCGCCAAGTTTTTCAACCGCTTGCACCATAGCCTAACGGCCAAGTATGTTGATGCAGGCTCCCTTGTCTCTCAAAGGGCGGCTACTCCCCAATGCTCAGTGTGTATTGTATCAGAGACCCAGAGTCCGTCCTGCTGGTCATAATCGCGCAAGTATGGTCAGAGAGCATTGTGCTGCTAGAGCGAGTCGGCGTACTTTTATACTGCCCTGAAACTGAATGAGAGAAGAGTATTTGTCTTTGTCTCAGTCATGCATCTCGGAGGGCATAACCGCTATCGTTGCTTGCTATTACTGCACCCGGGGAAAGCGCGCGGCCGGGTTATCAGTTGATCACATGGAAGAAGGGGCGCGTGTCGTGCGCAGCGGCCGAAAAAGGCTTGCTTTTCGCCGACGATTATATATAATAAGAATCATTATCATTAGTAACCCCAAAAATTATCTCAAATTGTCCACGTCAAACCGATAAGCGCAAGTGTCATGGAATGAAACATGTCCGCTGACTTAAATCTTGCAAAATGACGATATTGAGAATGTAAGTATATTCGTTGCGATTGGGTTCTCCCCACGGTTCATTAGCCCGCCCGCCCGTTCTGGGCAAGCCAGCCAATTTTTACCCCCTTATCGAGGATTATTGGCTATGAAAAATGTAAAAACATTACTGTAGCAGCGCTGTGCCCCAGTCTTAATTCTGGATGTGAATCTCATTTCAGGTCATTTTTCTGCCGGAAGATTTGACGTATTTATAAGAATAGTTATTAGTCTCATTATCATTATTATTACTATTACCCAAGGGACCAAAATGATCCTTCACAGTATTCTTGATGGCATAGGCAAGACCCCTATTGTTAGCCTCTCCCGTTTGTTTGGCGAGTCACGATGTGAGGTATTGGCAAAGCTGGAGATGTTCAATCCTGGCGGCAGCATTAAAGACCGGCCCGCGCACTACATTATCGAGCGGGGATTGGCGGATGGTTCCATAAGTCCCAAGTCGCATATCATCGAAAGCTCCTCCGGCAATTTTGCCATCGCACTGGCTATGGTTTGCCGCATGCGCGGACTGCGTTTCACGGCGGTGGTCGATCCCAAGCTCTCGCCGGTTAATGGCCAGATTATTCAATGTTACGGCGGCAATATTGAGCTCGTTACCGAGAAGGACCGGCAGGGCGGTTATCTGGAAACCCGCATCGAGCGGGTCAAGCACATGCTGCGCGAGCAACCCGACGCCGTATGGACAAATCAATATGCCAATGAGCGTAATTGGCAAAGCCATTACAACGGCGAGGGAGAGGAAATACTGCGCGATCTGGACCAGCCTGTCGACTATCTGGTGTTGGGTGTCAGCACCTCCGGCACCATCCATGGCATTGCGCGGCGTCTGCGCGAGGCATGGCCGGGCCTGAAAGTCATCCCTGTAGATGCGTTTGGCTCAGTGTTGTTCGGTACTCAGCCAGCCGTCCGCGAACTGCCCGGGCTTGGTGCAAGCCGCGTACCCGAATTATTAAAGCGCGATGAACTGGGCCAGGTCATACACGTTGACGACTATGAATCCGCTATAGCCTGCCGGCAATTAGTAAAACATGAAGGGATCTTCGCCGGCGGTTCGTCCGGGTCTGTGATCGCCGCTATCCAGCGCTTTTCTGCCCATTTGCTGAAGCCTGCGCGCTTTCTGACGATCCTGCCGGACCGTGGCGAACGTTACCTGGATACGGTGTACAACGACCAGTGGCTATTACGCATGAAGGAGCGCCACTTCGCCCGCATATCGAAGCAATTTACCGACACGCCTCTTGCACAAACAGTATGAGTACTTCAACTTCCTCGCCCACCTTGCTCTATCTTAGCCGCAGCGACTTAAGCGCACTGGGTGGCAGCCATTCCCAACCCTATGTCGATGCAATAGTCGATGGCTTGACATCGCATGCTCGTGGCGATTACGTGCAACCGCTCAAACCCTACCTGCGCTGGTCTGGTGCCGATCACATCGCCGACCGTATTATCGCCATGCCGTGCTATTTGGGCGGCGAGCAGCCGGTTGCAGGTCTGAAATGGGTAGGCAGCCGCCAGCATAATCCAGTTCGCTTTGGTCTCGAGCGCGCCAGCGCGGTCATTGTGCTGAATGATACGCAAACCAACTATCCGATCGCGATATTAGAGGGTGGACTGATCAGTGGCATGCGCACTGCGGCTATTACTGCCGTCGCCACCCGGCATCTGGCACGCGCGGACTTTACCGACGTGGCCTGTATTGGTTGCGGTCCGATTGCGCGTATGCAAATGCAGACGCTGCTGGAACAGTTTCCTGCCATCGCGCGTATTCATCTGTTTGACTTGTCCGGCGGTGCCGCCGGCACCCTGGCCGGCATATTGGCGGAAAACTATCCAGAGGTGGGTTTTATCAACACTGGCTCGGCGGAATCCGCAGTGCGCGCGGCTGACGTTGTTGTGACCTGTACGGTAACCGCTTCACCCTACCTGGTCTACGACTGGCTCAAACCAGGGGTTTTCATTAGCAATATATCCATTATGGACGTCCATAAGAATGTTTATGAGCAGGCTGACAAGGTGGTGGTGGACGACTGGGACCAGTCCAACCGCGAGAAAAAGATTATCAATCAATTGGTGTTGGAAGGACGTTTCAGCCGCGAACGGCTGCATGCAGAACTTGGAGAAATTGTTATCGGCGACAGGCCAGGCCGGGAGAATGATGACGAAATCATTTTGCTCAATCCCATGGGTATGGCCCTCGATGACATCATCTGCGCTCGCCACTTTTACCGCCTTGCGCATGAGCGTGGAATCGGCACTCAACTGCCGCTATACGGTTGAATCACATGCAGATCATGCCACCTCATCCGTATGCGAACCGGCTGGCTCAGGATTTGTTCGATGCGCTTTGGCTGGAAGATCTTTACGGTTTTCGCGCGCACTGCACTTTGTGTCAGACGGCAGATGGCAAAACAGTGCTGAAAATCGCGCTTGACGATATACGTTCGCTACGCTGGGAGGGGCAGCGGGCCGACGGTTTGCGGCCATTCCGGGTACTAGATCCGCATGCAGCTTTGCATACCGGTTTGCATACGGCGGTTCTTGAGATCAGCAAGGCTGTCGAGACATTGCAAACAGCAGCCTGGTGGAGTGACAGGACAGGCCGTTTCGCGCGATTCTTTAATTTGGCATATGATCAGGCCGCGTTCGCGATAGCGCATGAACACAATATTATGGCATGTCTCAGGGCCGCTCCCGACGACTTGCTGTCATGGGAAGCCTTAAGCTGTCTGAAAGACCGGCCGTTTCATCCCTTGGCCCGCGCCAAGGATTGGAACGAAAGTGATGGCTACGCCTACGCCACTGAAACAATGGCATCGTTTTCGCTCCATTGGGTGGCGGTCCCGCGAGATCGAATAGTGGGAACCGCATTTACCGGTCAACCCCTGGCCGAGAACCTGCTCAACGGTGCGCAGCAGGATGTGTTGGCGAATATTGCTCGAACTCGCCGTGCCGACAGTGCAGGCTGGTTATGGTTGCCCGTCCATCCGTGGCAATGGGCCTGGCTCAACCGGTCGGCTCCTCCGAAAATAACTGGATGCATTGATCTGGGTGCGGGACCCGGAGCGGCGATTCCGACTGCCTCGCTGCGCTCGCTTGCCGTCACGGGAAGCCTGGGTACGCATCTCAAGCTCGCACTTTCTGTCCACACGCTCGGGGCAATACGCGCTCTGCCCCCGCGCTATTTGCACAACGGCATCCTGGCCGGCGCCTGTCTGGAATCGTTGCGCCAGCGTGACGGCTGGCTTGCGGCCCACCTGCTGTTGTGCGACGAGAATCAGTGGTGGGCGCTAAGTCAGCGGAGTCAAAGCGATACGCTCGAATCCGAACCGGGCGAACTGGCCTGCATGATCCGTCGCTATCCCGCACTGCCTGGCGCAACGCTGATCCCTATGGCGGCGTTGCCGGTAGTCACCGCTGACGGCGAGTTACCGGCATTCAATCAATTGATCGGCTCCGTAGGTCAGGAAGAAGATGCCTGGCGCTTATTTGGCGACATTGCCAGGGCTTTGCTTGAGTTGGGGCTGCGCTGTTTCGCGCAAGGTGTAATGCCGGAGCTGCACGGCCAGAATGTGCTGCTAGCTTTCAAGGACCAGCAGATTGTCGCGCTGGTCTTACGTGATCACGACACGCTGCGCATCTGCCGTCCCCTGATGGAGGCGCAGGGCGTGGCGGTGCCGAATTATATAATCGATCGCAGCACGCCCAATACGCTGGAACTGCGTACGTCGGCGGAACTGCTGGCCTATCTGCAAACTTTGGCTATTGAGGTCAATCTATACGCCGTCCTCGCTGCGCTGGCCGCGTACTATGGCCGAGAAGAAGCATATGGCTGGCATATCGTCCGCAAAATCCTCGAAAGCTGCCTGGCTTGCATTCCACTCCCAGCTGAAATTGCCAGTCAGACGAAAAATCTCTTGCTGGAAGAAGCTGAATGGCCTTTCAAGCAGCTGCTTGCACCACTTCTTGGTGTCACGAGTTTCGGCACAGGCATGCCCAGCGCCATGGGGCGTGTGACCAATCCCTTGTTAGGCACAAGCCTATCAAGTCCTGCGGGCGCCGGGAACCACGCGCGATGATATCGCGTCCGCATAATCTCACATTGTTGCTGGCTTGCCAGGCCATTACTACTCTTGGGCTGATGGTTTTTGTGCCGATCATGCCGTTGTATGTTACGACGCTGACGCAGGTGGATGCGGAGGGGGCGGCGGAATGGAGCAGCCTTGCGCTAGCGGCGCCGGCACTCGGTACATTGTGCTTTGCGTCCTATGTTGGCAAATGGTGCGACCGTTTTGGTTATCGTCGCCTTCTACTGGTATCGCTAACCATATTCGTTGCCAGCATGCTGCTGATGGCGTTGAGCTCGAGTATCTATGGCTTCATGCTAGGCCGCCTGCTGCAGGGCGTAAGCACCATTGGCGTGGTACTTACCGCCTTCATCGGATATGTCAGCGACGACGCCTCACGGGGTCGTTCGCTAGGTTTGCAGGAAAGCGCCATCGCGTGTGGTGCGTTGGCTGGCCCGGTACTGGGCGGCATGATGCTGGACTACTGGTCGCTTAAACCATTGCTGATTACCAGCGCTGTCCTCACAGGTGTCGCCGGGGGCGTGCTATGGAGTCAGCTCAGCGAACCTCAGAAAGCGATACCGATTCGCGGTGCACTGTTCTGTGGTTTGCATACCGTGCTAACTCATAGCAACCTGCGCAACTGGATGCTCGCTGCCTGCTTGGTACAGGCCGCCGCGTTTGCATTCGTCAATGTCTTCCCGCTTTACATAACTGCACATTTCCCGGCTACCGAGGCGATGGCCAGCAAGATCGGGTTGCTGCACGCGCTGGGTTGGCTCGCAACCATGCTGGCCGGCCCGATGTGGGGCCAACTGAACGATCATGGTGCACCTCGGCGCTATTTCACATGTGCCGCAATGGGTTGCGCACTATCGGTCGGTTTACTGACGGTTATCGATCAGATCTGGCTTGTCGCCCTGCTGCGGATAGGCCAGGGCGCTTGTTACGCCGCCTTGATGCAGTCGGTATTGCTGGCTTGCAGCCGTCAATGGCCTATCTCGGCATATGGTCATGTGACGGGATTAAGCAGAATCTTCATGGTCGTCGGCCAGCTGCTGGGCCCGCTACTCATAATGCTTCTGCTGCCGGTGCTTCCGCCCGTTAGCCTCATCTGGCCGATTGTCCTGCTGTTCTTCACCAGCGGGTTACTGGTTTTTAGCAATCCTGCTGCCGATGTTTCTTTTGCAGAGCTAAAGAAATGATTCCAATGCCCTCCCATCTGCTGGAACTGGTATCGATAGAGCGACGCCTGGTGGAGCAATATCTTAATACCTATTGCCGGGAAACCGGTCGTTTCGACCCGCGTCTCGCAACGGACGAAGCGGGGCCAATTGAGCTTCATTCATACATCAAAGCCTGGCGAACCGCCGGACTGATCCCATATCTTGTGCCATTTACACAGACCGGGTATCAGTTGGCCGGCGCATTTTCCTATTTCTCACCAATCGGTTATCACCGCGTGGCGCAATTCGCGTGGATTGGAAAGCACGGCGATTGGCGGCCCCTGACAAGCGATGCAACGCTACTGATTGACCTGATCGCTGACACGCTCGCTGCAACCAGCAACCAGCCTGCGGAGATAGCGGATCGCACCGGTCATCGCCTGAAAACACTGATGCACAACAGCGTGGCCCACGTTCGCCGCTTCCACCAGCATAAGCCCGCCGTGGGACGATCGCCTTTCCTCGATGCCGAGCAGGGCTTGCGCTTTGGGCACATTTTTCATGTTACTTCTAAGGCTGCAGAAGGCTTCAGCGATGAAGATATGCAACGCTATGCCCCAGAACTGGGTGCCTCATTTCGCCTGCATTACTTTGCAGTGGCGGCGAACATGCTGGAGACACGTGTCATAAACGGCGAGCATCCATCCATTGACCCGGGAGTGGCGCTGTTCGCCCAGGATCTGCTTGCCGACGGCAATTACCGGGTATTGCCATGTCATCCCTGGCAGGCTAATTATCTGCTGGGTCTGCCGGAAATCGGCGCACTGATAAAAAGTGGCATGTTGATTTCGCTTGGGCCACTGGGTGAGGTGGCCTGGCCCACTTCTTCGGTGCGCACGGTATGGTTGCCCCGGCAAAATGTGTTCCTCAAGCTCTCGCTCAATCTTCGCATCACCAATTTCATACGTAACAACCCCTCCGACCAAGTCAGGCGTGCGCTGGATGCCAGTCTGGCGCTATCTTTGCTGCCCCGGCATGTGTTTGAACAACCGGCATTTTGTATTCTGCCAGAATTTGCCAGCCAGACGCTAAAGTTGCCGAACGAAGCGCTACGCGCAGCCTGTGCGGTGGTTTATCGGCTAGCGATGCCGGCAACCGAGTCCGAACATGTGCAAACGGTCGTAGCGGTGCTCGAGGAACCCGCTGAAGGGGAAATTCCACTACTCGCGCTGTTGAGGCTTTCCGCTGAAGGACAACCGCTCAGCGAGCAACTCGTTCGAATATGGTGGGAACGCTATCTCGGCGTCACGCTGCTGCCATTGCTGCGCCTATTTCTGGAATATGGCGTCAGCCTGGAAGCGCACCTGCAAAACACGCTGATAGCTTTTCGTCATGGCTGGCCAGTGCGCGGCTACGCGCGAGACATGGAGGGGGCCAGTATCAGCCGCACGCGCTTCCCCTTTCTCGATCGCCTGCCTGACGATAGTCCTGCACTTTATGACGACGGACAGGCTTGGCATCGCTTCCAGTATTACGTTCTGGTCAATCATATAGGCCATGTGATCGCATGTCTGGCTCGTACTGGACTGACCACCGAAGCGACATTGTGGCGGGACACGGCAATGATGCTGGATATAGCAACCAGGGATCCGCTGGTACGACATCTGCTCGTCCAGCCTACGTTGCCGGCTAAAGCGAACATGCTCAGCAGCTTCTATCAGCACGGCGAATCTCCGTTGTGGGTTGAGATACCCAATCCGATGATCTCTCGGCAAACCTATGTATCCAACTGATTATCAGAACCTGATTAATAGCCTTGCCTACCGCCAGGCTAGCCGCCGCGTGCTGCGGCAACTCCTGGAGGCGCTTTTGTTCGAGGGCGCTGTGCCGCATTGCACTTGGTATGAAGAAACATTGACTTTACCCGGCCTTCGCGCAGACAACACCCCGGTTAGTTATCAATGCCAGGCACGGCGAACCATCAGTTTTGGTCGTGTACGTATCACGGCGCCGCTGTTGCGCATTGACAGCGGCATCACTCATGAAGCTACCGACCCCGCGTTATTCCTGGCGGAAATCGCGCCCTGGATAGTTGCCGACGAGGCCCGGCTCGGTCAGTTTGCATCCGAACTCCTGGCAACCCAGATCAAGCATGCGCAAACACTGAATGCGCATGGCGGCAAGTTGTTGCGCGGTGCCGACTACGACATATTAGAAGCAAGGTTAACCGATGGCCATCTCTACCATCCCTCCTTTAAGTCAAGACTGGGTTTCACGCTGGACGACAACGCCGCTTACGCGCCCGAGATCGCAAACTCCGTGACGCCACTACTGCTAGCGGTACGGCGCGACCGTTGCCGCTGGGCAATCAGTGACACACTGAATCCCAAGGAGAGAAGCGGTTGCGAGTTACTGGGTGAAAGCGGCTGGCAGGATTTTTGCAATGAATTGGCTCGGCGCAAATTGAGGCCGGATGATTATCTCCCGCTACCGGTTCACCCCTGGCAATGGAATGAAGTTGTTCTGCCCGGTTACCATCAAGCCCTGGCCCGGGGCGATCTTCTGACAGTTGGCCTAATGACTGATCGATATCTGCCGCAGCAATCGATCCGTACCCTGAGTAATCTGAGCGACCGTAATCGGCTGTCGCTCAAGCTTTCAATGAATCTCGTCAACACTTCCACCTCGCGGGTACTGGCACCACACACTGTCCAGAACGCGCCAGTCATCAGCGACTGGCTGCATAGCCTGGCAGCACTCACCGACTGGTCCCCTCCGCTGGTTCGACCTGTACTGCTGCGCGAAGTGGCTGGGGTGAGTTTTACGCCGCTCGCCCCGGCCTACGGTCAGTATGGGGCATTGTCCTGCATCTGGCGGGAAAGCGTGCATACCTATATGCACGCGAAGGAAAGGGCAGTGCCGATGACCGCCGTAACGCATATCGACATCGACGGAAGGCCCCTCATTAATCCATGGATTCGGCGCCATGGTCCCGAACAATGGCTAAGAAGGCTGGTGGAACGGGCATACCTGCCTGTGCTGCATCTGCTTTGGGAGCATGGGACCGCATTGGAGTCGCATGCTCAGAACATGATTTTGCTCCTGGAAGATGGCTTGCCGGCACGCGTCGCGCTCAAGGACTTTCACGATGGGGTGCGCTTCAGCAAAGCGCTGTTATCCGGCCCGGCACCTGTCCTCGCGATGCCGCCACCCGAGCACTCACAGATCAACCCCAATTCCTTCCTGGAAACCGAAAGTGCCGACGAATTACGGGATTTCACTTTCGACGCGCTTTTTTTTGTCAGCCTGGCGGAATTGTCATGGCTGTTTCTGCGCCACTACGGTGTGGAAGAAAAACGGTTTTGGCAGATCACCGGCGAGGTATTGCACGCGCATCAAAAACGCAATCCTCAAGGCGCAGTGCGCTACTCGCTATTCGATTGCTTTGCTGGCGAGGTAGGTATCGAGTTACTTGCCAGTCGACGTTTCCAACCAGAAATTCGGCTGCGGACGCGGCGTGTGCCCAATCCACTGGCGCAGATCGAGGAACCATTGTGTATCTGAAACGCCGTTTAGAGAACAACGATACGGTTTACGGTGTGTTCTGTTCAACTCCTGCAGCGCTGAGTGTAGAGCTGATCGCTGCAGCTGGATATGACTTCGTCGTGATTGACCTGGAACATACCCTCATTAGCGCCGAACAACTGGCAGCCATGCTGCTGGCAGCGAGGGCGAGCGGCATAACACCTCTAGTACGCGTGGCAGCCGATTATCAAGCATTGCAGGCACTTGACGCCGGCGCGGAAGGTATCGTATTTCCGCATATTCGTTCGGTGCAGGCGGCGCAGGATGCAGTACGTATTTGTCATTTTGCGCCACTGGGCAAGCGTGGCCTGAATACAACCTGGCATAGCCGCTATGGACGCGATGATCTGGGGGCCTCCATGGGCGCGATAAGAGAACGCACACTGGTGGTATTGATGATCGAAGACCGCGCAGGACTCGACAATGTCGAGGAAATAGCGGCGATGGACGGGGTGGATGTGCTGCTGGAGGGCGCAGCGGATCTGTCGCAATCGTTCGGCCTGCCCTGGCTAACGCGCCATCCGGACGTACGTGCGGCAGTGTTGCGTATCCGTGCAGCTGCTCGGCACCGTGGCAAAACGTTCTGCGCGCTGCCGCGAGCACCCGAAGATTTCACATACTGGTATGGGGATGAAGTTCGTATGTTCATCCTTGGAGATGATCGTGGCATCACACGTCGCGCGATGGCGGCTCATCTGAGCCAGTATCAGATTAAGGGTACCGGGCAATGAGTCTGCAACACTTGCGCAATTATCTGGAGGGCCGAGCCCAATCCCGCACGCAGCCTGTATGCGCCTATGTTTACGATTTGGCGCATCTACGAAGGCGGGCCGATCGGTTGCGCCAAAGCCTGCCTTCGCAATGCAAACTTTTTTACGCCATCAAAGCGAACAGCGACGAACCGGTACTGAAAACGTTGCTCAACCATACCGATGGCTTTGAAGTGGCGTCGCTGGGCGAAATCCGGCGTGTACGCGAAGTTGATGACTCCATCCCGATCGTGTTCGGCGGTCCCGGCAAGAGCGATGCAGAACTGGAGGGAGCTCTTGACCAACGAATCATGTTGACTCATGTGGAAAGTGAGCACCAGTTGCGGCGTCTTAACTGGATTGCGCAATACCGCAATCAAGTGGCGGATATTCTGCTACGCGTTAACCCTTTATGCGTGCCGCAGCAGGCAACGTTGCGAATGGGCGGACAAGCAACTCAATTTGGCATCGAAGAAACGCAGATCCCCGCCATTTTCGAATGTATCCGCAGCCTGCCGGGCATTCGCCTCAAGGGTCTGCACATCCATGCGATTTCCAACAACCTGGATGCGTGCACTCATCTTGCGCTGGTGCAACATTACTTTGACCTTGCAGAGGCTTGGCAACGCCGTTACGAATTGGAGTTTGACTGGCTCAATGTTGGCGGCGGCATCGGTGTGAATTACGCGAACCCGAATGCGCCTTTTGATTGGGACAGCTTCTGCGCCGGGCTGTCAGCGCTCATCGCAGCACGGCAGCCTCGTTTTCAGATTGTCTTCGAATGCGGGCGCTTTCTCGCCGCAGACTGCGGTTATTACATGAGCGAGGTCACTGACGTGAAGACCACCTACGGCAAGCATTTTGCAATATTGCGCGGTGGATCACACCATTTTCGGCTGCCAGTTTCGTGGCAGCACAATCACCCCTTCGTAGTACTGGCGCGCGATAGCTGGCCTTATCCATTTTCGCGTCCGGCGGTGCATGATGCCCCGGTCACGCTTTGTGGCGAGCTATGCACTCCCAAGGACACGCTCGCACGCGATGTTCATGTCGAACGTCTGCGGGCAGGTGATTGTGTCGTCTTCCTGCTGGCCGGAGCCTATGGCTGGCACATTTCGCATCACGATTTTTTAAGCCACCCCCATCCTGAACGTGTGTTTCTGGACAATTATTAAAGGACCTGACGATGCTGTGCGCGTTTCCTATTCACTTTGTGCTTGTTAAGCAGATACGCCCGAACGAGTGCCACTATCCCAATCGCGCAATGGTTTTGGCCGATGCCATTTTGCGCGAACAGCTTTGGCGTATGCCAATTGCCCTTGAACGCACCAGTCTGGCGGTCATGGATGGTCATCACCGCCTGCAAGCGGCCTGTCAGCTCAGGCTGAAGTATGTTCCCTGCCTGTTGCTCGACTACGATTACGTGAAGGTAGACGCGACTCGACGTGGCTATCGCGTGAATCCCCATGAGATTGTACGTCGTGCCAGGGCTGGGGATTTATATCCTCCAAAAACAACCCGGCACCGATTTCCATCGCCACTACCCATTTGCAATATTTCAGTGCCATTGCTGCAGGACCAGACCACGTCACAGTCCTCATCAGTGTCGCCATGTTCCCTAAATCGATACGTAGCCAGAATGATGGAAGCGGCTAATGAGCGGGGAACTGCCCCCGGATATGGCAAGGCATCATGAAAGTCAATTTACACTTGGCGCTTGTCGCACTCTTGCTGGCGTCGTGGATTCAGCAGGCAAACGCTCAGACTTCTGACAAAGCTGAGCAAGGCAAGAAACTTCCCACTGTAACCGTGACCGGCGAGCGCGTAGGGAGCTTTAAGTCGGATTCGGTCCAGGTCGGGACATTCCGCGATATGGCACCCCTCGATGTGCCGCAGACCAGCAATATGGTCACACGGGAAGTACTCGATTCACAAGCGACAACCAGTCTGTTCGGCGCACTGCGGAACACGGCTGGCGTTACACGTTCGCAATTGAATGGTTCGACCTACGACAATATTTCGATTCGGGGCATTCTGGTAGAAAATCGCAGCAATTACCGGCTTAATGGATCGCTACCAATCATCAACCTGATCGATATTCCCATGGAAAACAAAGAACGTGTCGAAGTGCTCAAAGGCGCCTCATCACTATACTATGGCTTCGTGCCGCCATCCGGTATCGTCAATCTGGTGACCAAACGCGCCGGCAAGGATCCCATTACCAACCTTTCGTTATTGGCCAACAGCTACGGTGGCGCGAACGTCCACATCGATCTTGGCCGGCGCTTCGGCAGCGAGCAGCAATTCGGCGCGCGCATTAATCTGCTTGCTGGACGCGAAGACATTGGTATCCACAATTTTTCCGGTTACCGTGCGCTTACCTCGGGTGCTTTCGACTGGCGTGTCACCGACAAGCTTTCCTTGAAGTTCGATGTGGAACATTACCGTAAGGAAGTCTCCGAGCAAGCGGCGATCCAGGCGCCTGCAGCAGTCAATGGTGTTATCACTTTGCCGCGTGTGCCGGATAATCGTCTCAATCTCGCCGGCGAATGGCAGAAATACGATGCCGAGGCAACCAATCTGCTGTTACGCGCCGATTATGCAATCAGTGATGATTGGGGGCTGTTATTCGAGATCGGCAAGGCCCAGACCAGACGTGACCGCAACTTTTCTCAGTTCCAGAATTTCAATCTGGTCACGGGTCAAGGTACATTGCGCACTTTCTTCAACCGTGGCCAGCAGTGGGACAATGAGAACATTCGCGCCGAAGTGTTCGGTCGCTTGCCAGGCCAGTGGATCACGCACGAGGTATCATTGGGCTTCACCGGCAATGTTCGCAGCCAGGACCCCCGCACTTCTTCCACGGTCGATGTGCCGCAGAACCTATACCACCCGATTGATATCGCACCGCGATCTCCTACCGTCCCATTCCAGCCAAATCCATCGAAGATAACGGACTTGGGCATCTATTTATCCGATCGTGTTTTGATCGGCGAAAAATGGCAAGCCATGATCGGGGTACGCGGCAGCTTCTATGAGAGTGCCGGGGCCACAACTCACTTTAAGGCCGATAATGTCAACCCGTCGGCATCGCTGATGTATAAGCCTATTCCCAACGTATCGATATATGGCAGCTACCTGGAAGGGGTTGAGGAAAGCGGGCAGGCGCCAGCCAACCGCGCCAATAATGGCGAGATCTTGGCGCCGGCATTGTCCAAGCAAAAGGAAATCGGCATCAAAGCAATAGTTGCCCAAGGGATATTGCTGCAAGTGGCGGCCTTTGATATTAAACGCTCGTCAACTACGGTGGACTCGGCCAATCGGTTTGTTTTGAATGGCATGGCGCAGTATCGGGGCGTGGAATTAGCGGCTTCCGGCGAAATCACGAAGCAATTGTCTCTCATTGCATCCGCCTTGTTCATGGAGGCCAAACAGCTGAATAAGGCCAGTGCGGATACTTTTGGCAAGATACCCGATAACACGCCGGAGCGTACCGCCAGCCTGTTCGCCGAATATCGCCTGCAAAGCATACCGGGGCTCGCGCTTAGCAGCGGCGTGTATTACGTGGGTAGGCGTCCGGTCAATAATGCAAACCAGGCCTTCGTCGATGACTACGTAATTCTGTCCCTGGGTGCGCGTTATGCTACCCGCATTGCGGGCAGACGTATCATGATTCAGGCAGTGCTGGACAATGCGACCAACAGCAACTACTGGAGTACCGCAGGCAATGGGCTGCTTGGCGTGGGCGCTCCTATCCTTCTGAAGACCGTGGCTCGGGTCGAATTCTGATCTACCGGTCGGGATGATACGGGGACTCAATTATTGAGCCTGAAACATGCCTCTCGGTAGGAACCCCTGAATCATCCTGGGTTTGCCAGTAATTCGCTCCCCCGAGGACTTGTTCAGTGATTCCATAACGTCTACTCAAGGTATTTGTCATGAAAATGCGAAGAGTCGTCTTCAATTTTCACCTTTATCTCGGCCTTACGGCTGGGTTGTTTCTGGTGCTGAGCGGATTGACCGGCAGCATGATAGTTTTTCGGGAGGAAATCGAAGCACTCATGTATCCCGAATTGATGGAAGTAGCAGTACGTAATGAACGGGCTCCTGTACAGGCGGTGCTGAATGCTGTCAAACAGGCTTATCCCCAGGACAGACTTTTTTCTCTGCGTATGCCGCGCATGCCGCAGCAGACCTATCTGCTGAAGATGAATGATGCACATGGCTTGTTCGTTTATGCGGATCCTTACAGTGGCGAATTGCTTGGTGCGCATCGACAGGAAGATACCCTTATGGGATGGATCGCCCTCCTTCATACCGAACTTCTGATTGGCGAACGGGGTAAAAACATCCTTGGCGTTAGCGCTTTGCTATTTATCTGCATGAGTATCACTGGACTTTTTCTGTGGTGGCCACCTAATGGAATAAAAAATATCTCTCGCGGTTTCAAAATTGATTGGCCCGCGCCATGGAAAAAATTAATCTTTGATATGCATCGCGCATTGGGCATCTATACTATGCTTTTTCTGGTAATTATTGCCTTTACCGGAATTTCTTTAGTGTTTAATAAAACCGTAGCCGAGTTTACCAATTTTGTGACAGCCAGTCCGCCAAGGCCTACACCGCCTCTTTCCGATACTTCCGGAGGAGCGAGAGCGACACTTTCCCTTGATGAGTTTTTGAATCAGGCCGATCGTATTTTGCCTGCCCCTACGACCTGGATCAATTTTCCGCAAACGCCCCAGGCACCGCTGGTCGTGCGAAAGAAAATGCCGGAAGAATCCCATCCCAACGGGCGGAGCTTCATCTATTTAGATCAATATACAAGTGAAGTATTGCTTATCGAAAACGCCTCGCAGGCTCCTCCGGGAACCCGCATTTTTAATACTTTTTACCCCATACATGTCGGGATAATAGGTGGACTGCCGACCCGCATCCTGCAAGTAGTCACCGGTGTTTCACCTCTCGTTCTATTTGCTACCGGCTATATTATGTGGAGAAATCGGAGGAAAACCAAATCAATAAAAAACACCTCTATAAAGTGGGCTACACGCTCCGCGTCACGACATGATAAATAGGACAACCCAAGCACAGTAACCCATTCAAGTGCCCGTGTCGCTCCCCCTTCTGCTCATTACCTCGTGCACCGT
>JBDTWQ010000263.1:0-1997 GCA_040006595.1 Nitrosospira sp. | reverse complement strand
GGAGCGGGTTGGGCGCTGGGCCTCGATTGGGAGATCATCCGCGCCGGTCTGGCCAGTTTTGTCAGTGACACGCAAACCGCACCGGGCCGTTTCAATCTCTTCAGTCACCGTGGGGCTACCCTTATTGCCGACTACGGCCATAATGCCGATGCAATCAGGGCGCTCGTGCATGCGATCGATAGCATGCCAGCCAAGCGCCGCTCGGTCGTCATCAGCGGAGCGGGTGACCGCCGTGACGAAGACATTCGTCAGCAAACCGAGATTCTCGGCGACGCTTTCGACGAAGTGGTGCTTTATCAGGACCAATGCCAGCGAGGCCGTGCCGATGGGGAGGTGCTTGGCCTGTTACGGCAAGGTCTGGAAAACGCGAAGCGCACCCGTGACGTCAAGGAAATCCGCGGCGAGTTCGTCGCCATCGATACCGCTTTTGCCAGCCTGAAAGCCGGCGAGCTATGCCTTATTCTCATCGACCAGGTGGAAGCAGCGCTTGGTTACATTAGAAAGCGGGTAATCGCGGGCTGATATATTAAAGTTTTGACGTCCCGTTCCGGGCATCCGGCCGTGGGGGTGCTGTTCCAATAGCAGGAGGGGAGGTGCTCAATCACGGTGCGCGACGATATTGACACTGATGCCGCGTTTGCGAGCGTTTACGACATGATTGGTGCTATCTCACCCCAATCATGCTGCTATCAGTAACCGGTATGTTACGCCGATATATCGAGCGATGAGACTTGACTCGATACGTCGGCTTAATCCGCAGCCACACTTATCACCTGCACCCCGATTAGCTGCGCTATGGTGGAGCTTGTGTCCAAATCCTGGTAGTTTGTGCCTATGATTAATATACTTTCTTATTCCGGCAATCCGCGGAATACCTTCGATTGCAATTTGACAGGATTAATCTAAACTGAAATTGGTCAAAAGGTTGATGAGTTCAATCCGCTTAGTGCCGTGCTTAGTACCGTGTGTTGTTGCTAACCATAAAGGAGAAGAATCATGGCAGTAGATAGCATTTATCGCATAACAGAGATAGTCGGAACCAGTAAGATATCCTGGGAGGACGCAGCCAAGAATGCTGTCAAGACTGCGGCGAAGACCTTGAGGGATTTGAGAATTGCGGAAATAGTGAAGCTCGATATGGTGATTGAAAATGGTAAGGTGGTGGCATACCGCACAAGAGTGAGCTTGTCTTTCAAATATGAAACCAAGGGAAAATAGTCCAGGATTTAACGACAGCTGGCGATAAAAAAGGCGCGGTTTACGCGCCTTTTTTATTTTCTTGTTTAGCGATACCTACAAAGCGGCGGCGGCTTCTTCTTCAAACTGAAGTTTTACTTTGCTATCGGCATCTATATCCACCGTCACCCTGCCGCCGTTGGCGAGACGTCCAAACAGCAACTCATCCGCCAAGGCGCTGCGTATGGTGTCCTGAATGAGCCGTGCCATGGGGCGTGCGCCCATGAGAGGATCAACGCCATTTTTGGCAAGATATTCTCTCAGCGCATCGGTGAATATCGCCTCCACTTTCTTTTCATGCAGCTGCGCTTCAAGTTGCATCAGGAATTTATCCACTACCCGCAGAATTACCTCTCTGTCCAGCGATGCAAAGGAAATGATTGCATCCAGCCGGTTGCGGAATTCCGGCGTGAACATGCGTTTGATGTCGGCCATCTCGTCACCCGTCTGCGCGGACTTGGTAAAGCCTATTGAGGCTTTGCTAAGCGATTCGGCACCGGCATTGGTGGTCATGACAATGACTACGTTGCGGAAATCAGCCTTGCGGCCATTGTTGTCTGTCAAGGTACCGTGATCCATCACCTGCAGCAAAATATTGAAAATATCCGGGTGAGCTTTTTCAATTTCATCCAGCAACAGTACCGAATAGGGCTGCTTGATGATGGCCTCGGTAAGCAAACCGCCCTGATCAAAGCCGACATACCCAGGGGGCGCGCCGATCAGGCGTGACACCGCATGCCGCTCCATGTATTCCGACATGT
>JBDTWQ010000262.1:0-2756 GCA_040006595.1 Nitrosospira sp. | reverse complement strand
AAGCTGCGCGTTCCCGCACGAATGCAATCAGCTAGTGGTCAACCTTCCTTTCTTCAGGACACCCGATTTATTGAGAGAAGGGTCGAAAAAATCTGCTACGCTGCCAAATCAATTCCCTATTGATCCGGTAACAGCATCTGTGCCATGGGACGAAATTGCAAATGGTAAAACATGTTTAGGTAACGCGTGGTTTCTTCACGCTCCAGGTTGCTGACAAATTTCCAGAAACCGTAAATGCGCGACAATGTCATCATTCGTTCTGCGTAAAGCCCCCATGTGTACCGTGATTCGACTCGTTTTAGAGCCATTTCGGAAACCTTGTCCCAAAAAACCGGATCAGCCGCTGAGCGTGAAAAAAAATCCGCCATAGCGGCGGCCGCCGCCGCACCATCGTTAGGATCAAAGTGATAACCCGAAACCCCGTGCTGGATGATCTCCCGCGGGCCGCCATAGCAAGTGGCAAATACAGGTAGACCGGAGGCCATAGCTTCTATAATGGTCAACCCGAATGCCTCAAATCGAGCTGGTTGTACAAAAATACCGCGCCGGTCAGCCACATGGCGATAAAGTTCACCGGCCAGATTCTTTTCCAGCCTCGTGCCGAGCCAACGCATCCGCCCTTCCAACTTATATTCATTCATGATGGCATGCATATGATCTATTTCAGCACGTTCTTCGCTATCAGTCGAAGCAGCCGAATCGATATGTCCTCCAATTATCAATAGATTGGCGGCATCCAATAGACGTGGGCACTGCGCAAACCATGCTGCCAGCGAAGTCAGATTCTTGACCAAATCCAGACGAGCCATCGTAAAAATCAGTGGCTTGGAGGGGTCATCGAAATAGCCGCGCGACGGTACACCAGGATCGCTCGCGTACAATAGACGTTCAATATCGGGAAGCAAAGACTGCAGCCGGCGCTCGCGGTCAAGGTATGAGAAATACACATCGGCATCCGCGCCTGGCGAGACGATATTAAATTTGGGGTCGAAAAGGTCTATACCGTTCACTACTCGGTATAACCCTGGCATTGTGTAGTTCTGGTAGGTTTCATATTGCCCGACCGTGTGAGGGGTGCCGGCGATTTCCTGATAGGTACTGGTAATAATAAAATCCGCGCTATTCATCGCGATAAGATCGGCAGTGTACTGGCAGTTAAAATGGTATTGATCCTCATTTTCCTGCCAGTGCAAAGCAGAATGAAGATATTTACTCTGTTCCAGCGCGTGCGCGATATTACATTGAGTTACCCCCATCCGTTTCGAAATCAGGGAAGCTACCAAGTTACCATCCGAGTAATTGCCGATTACCAGATCGGGGCGGCCGCTCAGTTGCGCCAGCGCTTCACGTTCAACGTCGTGGGCAAAATTCTCAAGGTAGGGCCAGATCTCGAAACGAGATATCCAGTGTCGAATAATTTCTCCATTTTCTTTCCGAAATGGTACGCGTACGATCCAGGAATTTTGGGTACCGTGGACTTTTTCCAACGGTTGGTTGCACAATGTTTCTCCTGCATCGGGAATCAGGCGGGTGCATATCAGAATTTTTGGTTGTGCCACGATCCCCTGCAAAATGAGACGCTCGCTCATGTCCCGTTCAAGTGCACGTACCTGATCGAGGATATAGACTACCTGACCGCCCGTATCTGGCATTCCCAGTACATTGTCCTGCCCAAAATAACCATGTGGCGACAGAATCAACAATTTTGAGATCATTGGAATACGCGCCAGAAAGTTCTCGAGAATTTGTGGCGAGGCGGCCTCAAGAATATCTACCAATAGACTCATGGTATCGATCACCCGCGTGACATGATTACCCCAGCCGGGTGCAAAGCCTAATCCGCTCAGTGGTTCTGCAATCGTCTGCCACGGAGCGTCCTCAGGAAAGCTATCGAGCAAACTGAGCGCGCGGCGCAAACCGGTGCGTAGCGCCGCAACATTGGCAAAGTTGCCATGTAGCATCAGCTGCTGGCCATCCATGCTGTGAACAGTCAAGAAATGTAATAGTTTGGCTGCTCCAATGCCAGATTGAGTAAACAGCGTACCTGACAGTTGCCTGTTGAGAAACATTACTCCCTGGCCAATCGACCGGGTTTCCGTAAGTCTCGGAAAATCGCGGTTAAAAGGGGTAAAGTCCAATTCCAGTACGGGTTCATGCGCACTATCTGGACGTACCAGTAACTCCTTGAAAGCAAGATAATCGGAAACACTGATAATTTCGGGTATAAGTTGTTGCTGATGAATGCGTAAAAAGGACCAACGTCCAGCACCCTCGCGTAGCGACAGATATGTCAATGGAGGCCGGCAAACCGCTTCTTGCAGCGACTTGACCAACTCGTGCAAGGGGGTGTTGACAAGCGGCTGAGGGTGAGAATCGCGCACCACGTCAAAAGCCTCAAGCAAATCCGAGCGCAGAAGAAGTGGGCGCTCCAGTTCGAACCATTTACGCAACAGTGCATGTAACTCATCTCGATGGTCTACGGCCCAGGCATCAAACTTTGGAATCATTCGCGGTCTCCAGTGTGGAAATACCAAATGCGTAGTGTGCCATGCCCTCTGTAATACCGTCCGCATAACGTGCATTAGCGAAATAAATTTGTTCGTTTCCCCTCAGACTCGCGAGTTCAGGGCTGTGATTGGCAACTACGACGCCAAGCGTATCCCCGATCAGCATTTCGTGGTCGTTACCGGAATCACCTGCTACCAGAAAAGCACGTAATGGCAATCCCCACTTGTAAGCAAGATAGCGTATTGCTC
>JBDTWQ010000261.1:0-21873 GCA_040006595.1 Nitrosospira sp. | reverse complement strand
CTAAGCGCTTTCCTATTTGTTCCGTTTCATCGCAAGACTTCTCAAGAGTGTGCAGTTGTGTGTAAGACTGTATCTAAGGCATATTTACTTTTAATCATGCTTCTATGTCCGGCTGCAGGCCATGCAGCGGGTTTGGGCAGACTGGCGGTGAATTCTGCTCTGGGGCAACCGTTTAAAGCAGAAATCGATCTGGTTGCGGTAAAAAAAGAGGAGAAGCCTTCTTTAACGGTACGTCTTGCGCCACAGGAAATTTTCCGTCAGGCGAATGTCGATTATGTGCCTCTTCTTTCTACGTTTAAAGCGAGTATTGAAAGTCGTCCGGACGGACAACTCTACGTCAAGATTATCTCTCCACAACCTGTCGCCGATCCGCTTCTGAACATGCTGATTGAATTGAATTGGACTTCAGGACGATTGTTGCGCGAATACACTGTGGTGCTTGCACCGCCAGAGATTGATGCACATCAGCCCGTAGCAACATCAATTCAAACTACTCCCCCTGTTTCCATTAAAGCTGAATCGGCTGCGGCCGAGAAACCGGGTTTGAAAATCAAGAGCCCGGTCAGCGGGGAAAAAAAACCCGAGGTACCGGAATCAGCCTCCGTTAGCAAAGCTCATAGTGTCTATGGTCCGGTAAAGCGAGGTGATACGTTAGGTGGAATAGTGAGAAATATTGCTCCACCCGTCGGGGTGAGTTTTAATCAGATGCTGGTTGCCCTTCACCGCGCGAACCGGGATGCTTTCTTCGGCAATAATATGCATCGACTTAAGACAGGGCCCATTTTGCGGGTGCCGAATGGTAGTGAAATCGGCATGATAACCCCAGCAGAAGCCGACAAAGAAGTGAAAATGCAGACAGTGGATTGGAACCGGCACAGGCTGGCCGACGTGATAGGCTCGATTCCGGCGACTGAAGAGTTAAAACAAACGGTTACCGGAAAGATTGAGCCAACTGCCGAGGCAGATAGTGCTGAGGCTCAAGAGTCGCACGACGGGTTTCTGAAACTTTCTCAGGGTAAAGAGCTATGGAACGCCGATAACGCGGACGGGAAGGACATCGGCAGGAAAAATCTGGACGGGAAAGACGGCGGTGGCAGGGAGGTGGGGGGTGTGCAGGACCGAATTCGTGCAATGGAAGAGGACGCCATAGCAAAGAGCAGGTCGCTTAGCGAAGCCAATGAGCGTATCGCGCTGCTTGAAAAGAATATCAAGGAATTGCGACGTCTGCTGGAATTGAAGAATCTGGCCTTGGCGGATATGCAGCAGCCAGAAGCAGCCAAACCCGATGCCACCACGTTACCAGCCCCGCCTGCGGCGATTTCGCCTCAGCCCGGGCTTTCTCCAGAGCCCCTTTTGGCGACCCAGTCCGCGACCCTTAGAGCCGAAGCAGGCAACAGGGAAGAAGCAATGATAACTTCCCTGGCAACAGTCGAGTCTGCGACGGAAATAGCCAAACCCATGCAAGCTGCTGTAAAATCCGGCCGTGAGACGGATTCGACACCACGACAACTTGCCAAAAATTCCCTGATGGATGATCTAACGGCCAACATCGAATATTTCGGTGGTGCCGTTGTTCTTCTGATAACCGGCATTGTCGGTGTATCCATGATAGGCAGGCCGAACGAAGAAGACTTCCCATTGCACGATAAAGTACTGCCTTTGGCCGTAACCACGGATTCGAATACCGCTACGCAAGCCGATGAAGTAGTTCAGGCTGCCGAAGCCGGAACTTATCTGCATGCAAATGGTACTCCAGCCGGGAAAATCCTCAGGGATGCCTCGGCAGAAGATCGAAGGACCCCTGAGATCGCTGCGACTCCTAATACCTCCGACACCCCGGTGAATTTGACCAATTCATCCGGGCCTGTTTCACCACTATCCGTCTCTCCAGCACCTTCCATCATGCGGTCAGCGGAACCTGGTTTGAGCGATATTAGTTTTAATCTGGATGGCACACAGCCCGCCAAGCCGACGGAAGTGACGGAAAGGAATACTCATTGGCATGAAATCGTTACCAAGCTTGACTTGGCCAGAGCTTATCAGGAAATGGGTGACAGGGACGCTGCCAGGCAAGTTCTTCAGGAAGTGACCCGCGAGGGTGACGCTCAGCAGCAAGAAAGCGCAATGCTAATGCTGGCAAATCTGTAGGGCTTGGTTTCCGGTTTTCCCTTTATTTAAGAATTAATATCCAATCCGTTACTCATTCCCAGTGGCGTTGTCGCATGGGGTTAGATATATTTTATCCCACTGCTTCTTCCGCGGAAACTCTGCTCTGCATAACAATAACCTGACGGTGCCCATACTGTGAGAATCGCGTTGGTGCTGGAGTATGATGGCAGTTATTATTGTGGCTGGCAAAGCCAGCGATCGGGTGGCTCAGTGCAGGATGCCCTTGAAGCTGCATTATCGAAAATCGCACGTAGCGATATTCGGGTAGTTACGGCGGGACGCACTGATACAGGGGTCCACGCATCGTATCAGGTGCTGCATTTCGATACTCAGGCAGAGCGGCCTATCAGCGCCTGGGTACGCGGTGTCAATGCACTGCTGCCCAACAGCATCGCGGTATTATGGGCATCGCAAACCCCGGATGATTTTCACGCTCGCTACTGCGCCAGCGAACGTTGCTATCTCTATCTGCTCTTGAATGACCCGGTACGTCCCGGGCTCCATCACGGCAAAATCGGCTGGTTCCATCAGACTCTTGATCTTGAACGAATGCAGATTGCCGCAAAAATGTTGCTGGGTGAGCATGATTTCAGTGCCTTTCGCGCCGCTGAATGCCAAGCTAAATCTCCCGTACGCAATTTGACCAAGCTGGAAATCACGCGGCAGGGCGACATCATTGCATTTGAACTCCGTGCCAACGCGTTTTTGCATCACATGGTGCGCAATATTGTGGGTTGCATGATTTATGTGGGCAAAGGCAAACATCCTCCGGAATGGATTGAGATACTACTAAAAGGTCGTAAACGTAGTGATGCTGCCCCTACTTTCCCCGCTGCCGGGTTATACTTGGCAGGGGTTGCCTATGATGCCAAATGGAAGCTGCCCGGTTTTGTTGAACCGCCACTTGCCGCAGTGTTGCCAAGGATAAGCAGGCTTGCTTGAAAGCCGATTTCCGACAAGGCAAGTACGCAAGAATAGATCGGTAGCAGGTCGACTCTTTCGCAGAGGGAATGCAATACGTTTTGCCTTTGAAAATAGATATGCCGGATTTTCGAAGTGCGCGTCGCGCATATTCCGCAAACGTACAGCATCGTAGGAAATAACGACCTGTATAGCTTAAAACCTGCTTCCGTCGAAGCTCATGCGAACACAAAAACTGCAGGCATGTCTATCCGGGTAAAAATTTGTGGCGTTACACGTGTTGAGGATGCACTGGTAGCAGTACATCTTGGTGCGAACGCCATTGGGTTTGTATTCTGGAGACAAAGCGCGCGTTATGTCGCGCCCGCTACTGCTCGGGAAATTATTACGGCTCTGCCGCCATTCGTTACAACAGTAGGCGTCTATGTTGATCCGGATCCGGAATGGGTGAAAGAAACATCCTCCGTGGCCGGTCTGAATTTGCTGCAATTTCATGGTGATGAACCCCCTGAATTCTGTCTAGGATTTTCGCTTCCTTATATAAAGGCAGTGCGAGTCAGGCCGGGGTTAGATTTGCTACAATACGCAACCCGTTATATCGGGGCCAGAGGATTGTTGCTGGATACCTATGTTGAAGATGCGCCTGGCGGTACCGGACATGTATTTGACTGGAGTTTGATTCCACAAAACTTGCCGCTGCCGTTGATTTTGTCAGGGGGGCTGCACGCGGGCAATGTGACGATGGCGATCGATCAGGCGCGGCCTTGGGCGGTAGACGTATCAAGCGGTGTGGAAGCCAGTAAAGGTATCAAGGATGCGGAGAAAATTGCCGCTTTCATGCGAGGAGTTCGAACCAGTGAAAGTTTATGATCTTCCTGACAGGCACGGCCACTTCGGTCCATATGGCGGCGTGTTTGTCGCTGAAACGCTGATCGCGGCGCTGGACGAATTACGTGTTCAGTATGAGCATTATCGGGATGATGCCGATTTTCAGGCGGAATTTGCTTATGAACTGAAGCACTATGTAGGACGCCCCAGCCCTATCTATCACGCAAAAAGGTGGTCTACACATCTGGGAGGTGCGCAGATTCTGTTGAAGCGCGAAGATTTGAATCATACCGGCGCGCACAAGATAAATAACGCTGTGGGACAGGCTCTCCTGGCCAGGCGAATGGGAAAATCCCGCGTGATCGCCGAGACGGGCGCGGGTCAGCATGGCGTCGCCAGTGCCACGGTGGCGGCGCGCTACGGTATGGAATGTGTGGTTTACATGGGTTCCGTAGATGTGGAGCGACAGGCCGCCAATGTTTACCGGATGAAGCTTCTGGGCGCAACCGTGGTGCCAGTCGAATCAGGCTCCAAAACGTTGAAAGATGCGCTCAATGAGGCCATGCGCGACTGGGTTACGAATATCGAAGATACGTTTTACATCATCGGCACGGTGGCGGGACCGCATCCCTATCCAATGATGGTGCGTGATTTTCAAGCAATTATCGGAAGGGAAGCCATTGCGCAGATGCAGGAAGAGTACGGGCGCCAGCCGGATGCGCTCATTGCCTGCGTGGGCGGCGGATCCAACGCGATTGGCCTGTTTTACCCCTATCTGGACAGTAATATCCGCATGATCGGCGTGGAAGCGGCAGGACGCGGAATTGAAAGCGGCCAGCATGCCGCTACGCTGACGCAAGGAAGGCCCGGTGTATTACATGGTAATCGCACTTATCTGATACAGGATGAGAACGGGCAGATCATCGAAACCCACTCCATTTCGGCGGGTCTGGATTATCCTGGCGTGGGTCCGGAACATGCCTGGCTCAAGGACAGCAAGCGTGCTGAATACTTCGGCATCACCGACGAAGAAGCGCTGGCGGCATTTCATGACCTGTGCCATTACGAGGGCATCATACCGGCGCTGGAATCCAGCCATGCCCTGGCTTATGCCGCCCAGCTCGCGCCCACACTCAGCCGGGATAAACTACTGCTGGTGAATCTCTCCGGACGCGGAGACAAGGATATGGCCACCGTGGCGCAGGCCTTCAATATTACTTTCTAACCAAACCCCGCTATTCCTATTCATGTCTCGCATTACAATCGTATTCGACAAGCTGCGCCAGCAAAACAGAAAAGCCCTGATTCCTTTTATCACGGCCGGCGATCCCGAACCTGGGGTGATGGTGCCGTTGATGCACGAGCTGGTGAGGGCCGGTGCGGATATCATCGAACTGGGGGTTCCATTTTCCGACCCCATGGCCGATGGGCCGACCATACAGCGTTCTTCCGAACGGGCATTGAAACATCATGTGAGTTTGAAGGATGTGTTGACAATGGTGAAGGAGTTCAGGGAAAGCAATACCGTCACGCCGGTGGTGCTGATGGGCTATGCTAACCCGATAGAAGCAATGGGGCATGAAAAATTCGCGGCAAGAGCAAAAGCGTGTGGCATAGACGGAGTATTAACGGTGGATTACCCGCCGGAGGAATCAGAAGAATGGGTTAAATATCTCGAACGCCAGCAAATCGACGCGATTTTCCTGCTCTCCCCCACTACTCCGCAAGCGCGCATCGAGCACGTAGCAAAATTGGCGAAGGGGTACATATATTACGTTTCTCTAAAGGGAGTCACCGGCGCACTAAGCCTTGACCTGAGCGATGTCGCCAGCAAGCTTGCCCGGCTACGCTCCACGATTTCCATTCCCATCGGCGTTGGATTCGGTATACGCGACAGTGCGACCGCCAAGGCAGTGGCGGAGCTTGCCGATGCGGTAGTGATCGGTAGTCGCATCATTGAGGAGATAGAACGTTCGCCCAGGGAAGAGGTACTGATGAATGTGTATCGTCTGGTAAAAAGCCTGCGCAATGCCGTGGATGAAGCAGCTCCCCAACACGCGATCTTATGAGCTGGTTTCAGAAACTTCTCCCGCCAAAAATCAAGCGCAAGGAAAGCGGCGAAAAGAAAGTCGTACCCGAAGGGTTATGGAGCAAGTGCGCTTCCTGCGAGGCGGTGTTGTATTACTCGGACCTGGGAAACAATCTCAACGTCTGCCCCAAGTGTAATCACCACAATCGCATTTCCGCCCGCGTGCGGCTTGATTTGTTACTGGATGCCGAGGGCCGTTATGAGATCGGTCCGGAAGTGCTGTCGCTCGATCCGCTTAAATTCAAGGATAGCAAACGTTATATCGATCGATTATCGGCAGCGAAAAAAGAGACTGACGAAGACGATGCCCTGGTGGTCATGCAAGGCAGCGTGAAAACCATACCTCTGGTTGCGGCAGCGTTCGAGTTCGGTTTCATGGGAGGCTCGATGGGCTCCGTGGTCGGTGAGCGCTTCGTACGCGGAGTGCAGGCGTGCGTTGAACAGCGCTTGCCATTTGTATGTTTCTCCGCCAGTGGCGGCGCGCGCATGCAGGAAGGGCTGCTATCGCTTATGCAAATGGCCAAGACAACGGCGGCGCTTACCCAGTTGAGTCAGGAACAGCTTCCTTTTATCTCGGTTCTTACAGATCCCACCATGGGCGGCGTATCGGCCAGTTTTGCCTTCATCGGCGACGTGGTAATCGCTGAGCCGGGCGCGCTGATCGGTTTTGCGGGGCCACGCGTGATCGAGCAGACGGTGCGTCAAACTCTGCCGGAAGGCTTTCAGCGTGCTGAATTCCTGTTGGAGCACGGTGCCATAGATATGATCGTGGACCGCAGGCGAATGCGCGATAAGCTTGCGAACCTATGCACGTTACTGATGCGCACGTCTGCGCCCGCACCCTGATTCTGGCGTCCTTTACTTTACATAGGATCTGCCACTTATGCCGAGACGGCATGGGACAGCAATGATCCTAAATCCGGCAGTTGATCGCTCATTTTCTTAGTTTAACGTCATGACCCATAATATCTTTTTACCCCATTTGACCTTCATCTTTTTTGGTCCGTTCGCTACAGGGTGCATTGCACAGTTTTTGGGGCACATGGCTGCGTTGCAACTCCTTGGAATGGGGTACCCCAAAGCGTCGCACGAGGGGACCCCGCGAAGCGGGGATCGGGCAGCATAGGGGATGCCACGACCGTATTCACGTTCATGGGGGCACGCATCCCGTTGCGGGGTCGCACCTTCCTTCGGAAGGCACTGCTCCGCCCTTCGCGGTCGCACCATTCCGCGTCGTTGCGTCTTGCCCTGCGTGCCAAAAACTGCACACTCCACCCTGTTCAACTGCCGGATTTAGGATGATAGAACCCGATTCAAAATCCAGAACGCTTTCTGATTGGCTGATATTTCTCGAAGGCCTCCATCCGAAGACCATAGAGATGGGCTTGGAGCGTGTAAATCGGATCAGAGCCGAGCTAGGCCTTGTACCGTCTTTTCCCATCATCACGGTCGGCGGCACCAATGGCAAAGGATCAACATGCGCCATGCTGGAGGCAATTCTGAATCGTGCCGGGTACCGCGTGGGTTGTTACACTTCGCCGCATCTGCTGCGTTATAACGAGCGGGTACGGATAAACCGGCAGGAAGCGAGCGACACCGAATTATGCAGCGCTTTCCAGGATGTGGACTCAGCCAGGGTGAGTAGCGGCATTTCCCTGACTTATTTCGAGTTCGGTACGCTGGCGGCGATGCAATTATTCCATCAGGCCGGGGTGGACATTGCGATTCTGGAGGTGGGGCTTGGCGGCCGATTAGACGCGGTCAATATTTTTGATGCCGATTGTGCGGTACTTACCAGTATTGACTTCGATCATATGGATTATCTCGGTGATACGCGGGAAAAAATTGGATTTGAGAAGGCTGGAATCTTCAGAAGTGGGAAGGCGGCAATCTGTTCGGAACCGGATGTTCCCGCAGCTGTACGTCATCACGCACATGCGATCGGTGCAAAGTTTATGCACATCGGCGAGAACTTCGGTTATTCAGCCAACGGAGCTGACATCACCCAATGGAATTATTGGGGGGCTGGAGGGAAGCGCCATTCGCTTCCCCACCCCGCTCTGCGTGGCGCCTACCAATTGAACAACGCTAGTGCCTGCCTCGCTGCGCTGGATGCCCTCAAGGATAGTTTGCCGATTACCATGAGCGACATACGCCAAGGCTTATTGGAAGCCACATTGCCAGGCCGGTTTCACGTATTGCCGGGACGGCCGGTGACAGTGCTGGATGTAGCGCATAATCCGGGTGCCGCACACGCGCTGGCTATCAATCTCGCCAGCATGGGGCGCCATCAGAAAACTTATGCGGTATTCGCAATGCTTAAAGATAAGGATATTGTAGGCGTGGCGCGAGCACTTGCGTCAAAAGTGGATATATGGCTGACCGCGGGTATTGATGCGCCACGCGGTGCTTCGGCAAATGAAGTGACGCAGGCGCTGAAGGCAGCGGGAGTAACTGGAGCAGGAGAAACAATTCGTACTTTCCCCAATTCCGCCACGGCCTATTCGTATGCCTGTGAGAGAGCGACCGAAAATGATAGAATTTGCGTATTTGGCTCGTTCCATACCGTGGCCGAAGTGTTACGGTACCGCAACACGGTTGAGCACGCATAGCAATCACGAAATCCATGGCAAAAACCGTCAGCGAAGAAGAAATTCAACTTAGAAAACGCGCCAGAAGACGCCTGGTCGGCGCGGTTACCCTGGTGATCGCCGCAGTTGTAATTTTGCCGATGGTACTCGATAATAAACCGGAGCAGCGCAGTCAAGAAATCGATATCCGTATTCCTTCGGAGGACTCCACGGATGAATTTACTCCCGGCACTGCCCCCCGAATAGAAGCACCAGTCACCGCTGTTCCCGAGGAATCTGCAACTGGAGCACAGCAGGAGCGGCAGAAAAAATCCGAACCATCTGTAGAGGCTGCCCAATCCGTTCATGAATCGGTAGAGAAGCCGCTTGTGGCCGGGAAGAGTCCCGATCCCAAGGCTGAATCCGGAGCTGCAAAAGTTACTGCGGTCACGGATGCATTTGTTGTGCAATTGGGTGCCTTCTCCGATCCCGTCAAGGCCAGGCAACAACAGCAAAGTCTGATATCCACGGGTAAAAAAGCTTATACGGAAACGCTTAAGACCGACAAGGGTGAAATAACGCGCGTGCGCGTCGGCCCCTTCCACACCCGCGAGGAAGCGGAGAGCATGCGCGAACAATTAAAGAAGCTGGGACTGGATAGCGTAGTGACAGATAAATAGCGCATGATGAGCTTGTGGAAATCATTACGCGCAGGGCAGGTAGACAAATCGCGCTTCTGTAATTTCGTTCCTGTCTACGAATGACTATTTTCGATTACGCCGTTCTTGCCATACTTGTTGTATCGATTTTGCTGAGCGTGGTACGGGGTGTAGTGCGCGAATTGTTGTCGCTGGGGGGATGGATCGTTGCGTTCATGGTGGCGAACTCCTTCGCAGCGGGATTCGCGCCCATGCTGCCATCCAGCATCGCTGACGGATCGTTGCGCGCGTTGCTGGCCTTTGTTGCGTTGTTTTTATCGGCGTTGCTGGCAATGGCCCTGATTACCATGTTGATATCAGCCCTGGTAAAAACCGTCGGACTAGGATTTGCCGACAGGTTTTTTGGGTCGTTGTTCGGTTTCATACGTGGCTTTCTGGTAGTGTTATTAATTGTATTGGCAGCAGGGTTGACTGCGTTGCCGCAAGAGCCATTCTGGCGGAAAGCCTTGCTAAGCAAGCCGTTGGAAACAGCAGCGATGATGGTGATGCCATGGTTGCCGCAGGATGTATCCAGGCGCATCAGTTATGTAAAATTAAATCGCGAACAATGAATGGTCATTGTCCAAGTATAATGGAGACATCTGAAAAACCCTGTTTCGCCACAATAAGTAAACTCTTCAGCAGACAAGAAAAAAACTGTTTTTGTTCGCGTATTCAACGGACGAAAGATTGGCCCGGAGTGTTCAAATTTTAGGGATACCCATAAGCGTGAGAGAAATCCCGGGCACTTTTTTGTACAGCGTTAATCCAAGCCAACTTTGCGGAGTGCAAGCATGTGTGGAATTCTGGGCCTAGTTGCACAAACTCCCGCCAACCAGTTACTGTATGACGGACTGCTGGTGCTCCAGCATCGTGGGCAGGATGCAGCCGGAATTGTTACCGCCCAGAACAACACTTTTCACATGCACAAGGGCGCCGGTCTGGTAAGGGACGTGTTTCGCACTCGAAACATGCGTGCTCTCGTTGGCAATATGGGTATTGGTCATGTGAGATATCCCACTGCCGGTTCTGCCGAATCGTCGGCCGAGGCGCAGCCGTTTTATGTCAACTCTCCCTTCGGCATCGTGCTCGCGCACAACGGCAATCTCACTAATGCCGCGCAACTCAATCAGGAATTATTTCGCGAGGATCTGCGGCACGTCAATACCAATTCGGATTCAGAAGTGCTTCTTAATGTACTGGCTCACGAACTGCAGAGAGGTACGAAAAACTACCAACTGGACCCGGCCGCCATTTTTGCTGCCGTGTCGGGCGTACATCGGCGTTGCCGAGGCGCCTATGCGGTAGTGGCGATGATCGCAGGGTATGGATTGGTGGCTTTTCGCGATCCTTACGGCATCCGTCCACTGGTGTTTGGTTGTGCCGACACCGAGCATGGGATGGAATATCTGGTGGCGTCCGAGAGTGTAGCGCTCGATACGTTGGGCTTTAAGCTGGTACGTGATATCGCGCCTGGAGAGGCGATTTTCATTGATGGTGAAGGCAATTTCTACAACAAGCAATGCGCCGCCAATCCCTCGCATAATCCGTGCATCTTCGAATATGTCTATATGGCACGCCCGGATTCAATGATGGATGGCGTTTCGGTTTATGAAACCCGGCTTAATATGGGTGAGAGCCTGGCCGACAAAATTACCAAAACTATGCGGCATCTGGATATTGATGTTGTAATTCCGATTCCTGATTCCAGCCGCCCCAGTGCCTTGCAGCTTGCCAATCGCCTGGGATTGAGCTTTCGTGAAGGTTTCGTCAAGAACCGCTATATTGGCCGGACCTTCATCATGCCGGGACAGCAGCAACGCCGTAAATCAGTTCGTCAGAAACTCAATGCCATGAGTGTGGAATTTCGCGGCAAAAATGTACTGCTGGTGGACGATTCAATTGTGCGTGGGACGACCAGCCGTGAAATCGTACAAATGGCGCAGGGGGCCGGTGCGCATAAGGTATATTTTGCTTCCGCCGCTCCGCCGGTGAGGTTTCCCAACGTCTATGGAATTGATATGCCGACACGCCAGGAGCTCATCGCCACCGGCCGGAATGATGACGAAATCTGTCGTGAAATTGGTGCAGATTATCTCGTCTACCAGGAACTCGATTCCCTCATAAAAGATGTATCCCGCGTCAATCCATCCATTACGCATTATGAAACCTCCTGTTTCGATGGCAATTACATCACTGGCGATGTAACACCCGAATATCTGGCGGTTATAGAGGCCCAGCGTAATGGCGGGGCATCATTGTCGCAAGCCGGCTCCAGCACGCAACTGGACTTGAATCTGGTGCCAGCGGATTAGGAACTTCCACATACCTCCCCCGTGGAGCGCATTGCCAGCAAACTTGGGGACTTATTCAGAGCCCCTTCAGGAGATTTGACAAAAGCAGTTACCGAGCGTAATTTAAGTGGTGCGCCGATTTGATATTCAGCTTGCGGGCGCGTTATAAATTCGGCTAAAGCGGGAAAACCCGTTTTGGCAAATGCTGAACGGGTTTTTTATTTGCAGGAGATATTTGCATGTCAGATAAATTTGAACTGGAAACACTGGCGCTACATACGGGTATTCACCGCAGCCAATTCAATGAGCACTCAGAGGCCTTGTACCTGACTTCAAGCTTTGTATTTGACAGCGCTGCCCAGGCCGCGGCGCGCTTTTCCGGCGCGGAACCGGGAAACATATATTCGCGCTTTACCAACCCTACGGTTACGGCTTTCGAAGAGCGCCTTGCCGCCCTGGAAGGGGCGGAAACCTGCGTAGCCACCGCTTCCGGGATGTCGGCAATACTTGCCTGCGTGATGGGGCTACTTTCGGCTGGCGATCACATCATTGCATCGCGTAGCCTGTTCGGCGCGACAGTGAATCTGTTCAATAATATCCTCAAGCGTTTCAAAATCGAAACCACTTTTGTATCCGCTACCGACATTGCGGCATGGGAGGCAGCGGTGAGACCCGAAACCAGGCTGCTGTTTATTGAAACACCTTCCAATCCCCTCACTGAAATTTCAGACATCGCTGCGCTTGCAGCCGTGGCAAAGAAAGCCGGTGCGTGGCTTGCGGTGGATAACTGCTTTTGTTCACCGGCGCTGCAAAGACCGCTGGAGCTGGGAGCCGATCTTGTGATTCACTCCGCCACCAAGTACCTGGAAGGTCAGGGCAGGGTATTGGGCGGTGCAGTGCTTGGGAGGCGAGACCTGTTGATGGAACAAGGCGTGTTCGGTTTCTTGCGCACCGCCGGACCGAGCTTGAGCCCATTCAATGCCTGGGTAATCCTGAAAGGCATGGAGACGCTTAAAATCCGCATGGAGGCTCACTCCGCAAATGCCCTGCAAATTGCCCGCTGGCTGGAAGCGCAGCCAGCCGTCGCAAGAGTTCATTACCCCGGCTTGCCGTCGCATCCCCAGTACGAGCTTGCCAAACGCCAACAAAAAACCGGCGGTGGCATTGTTTCATTTGAGATGAAGAATGGAAAAGATGCAGCTTGGCGAATGGTGGATTCCGTCCGCCTGATTTCTATTACCGCTAACCTGGGCGATACCAAGAGTACTCTGACGCATCCCGCTACTACGACGCATGCCCGCATCAGCCAGGAAAGCCGGGATTTTGCAGGCATCACGGACGGCCTGCTGCGCATCGCAGTGGGACTGGAAGCAGTCGAAGATCTCAAGGCAGATCTGGCACGGGGGCTGACGACATAATATTGTAATGCGTCAGAAACCTATCACGGAAACACAACAATCAGCGTTCAGCCCCGGCGGCGTGCTGCTTCGTAAAGCGGCGTAACAATTGGCAGCAAGGACTCAATCTGCTGGACGCGGGTTGAGTCTGCCGGATGGCTGCTCAGGAATTCTGGTGGCTGCCCACCACTATTGGCTCTCATCATCTTTTGCCACAATGTAATGCCGGCACGTGGATTGTAACCTGCGCGAGCGGTCAGTTCCAGGCCGATACGATCGGCCTCAGCTTCATCGGTACGGCTGAAACGGGTTGCTATCAGCGCTTCGTAACCGATACCGGCAAGTTGGGTTGCATTCTGGCTAAGACCAAGCACCGCGGATCCGACCCCCATTGCGGCCTGCGCGGCGATTGCCTGTGATACCTGCTCACGCGAGTGCTCGCGTAGGGCATGGGCGATTTCGTGCCCCATCACAACCGCAATTTCCTCATCAGTAAGTTGCAATCGATTGATCAGCCCGGAATAAAACATGATCTTGCCGCCGGGCATGCAGAATGCGTTGAGTTCGTCGCTTTCAATGATATTGACTTCCCACTTCCATGCGGGCGCATCCCGGCGGAATGTGCCGGTTTGCGGTTCGATCCGGCGGGCTATTGCCTGTACCCGCTGTAGCATCTTCTGATCTTTGTTCAGTGCACCTTGCTGTGTCGCATCTGACTTAAGCTTGGTATAGCCTTGAGCAGCTGTTTGCTCCAGTTGCTCCGAGGAAATAAGCATGAATTGAGATCGGTTTGCACCAACCGCCCCTCCCGCAGTGGTGGTTGCGCATCCGCTGAGCGTAATTAACGAAATACTGGTAAATATGGCTGCTAGGATTCGAAAAGCGGACATGATTTCCTTATGAAGAAGATATTGTCGTTCAATAAATAAGCTGTTCCAGACGATGCCACCCTTGCGGTATACATGCTTCACATCAACCTTGCCCCCATCAGGCGAGGCAGCCTGCGGCGCAAGTCTCTCTTTGGCCAATGGTTGAACAAAGCTGATGCTATCTTACTTGCCGCAAAATCTACTTTCCAGTTACTACGTTCGCCGAGTTTTAATCCGGAACCCCCGAATTCCGGGCTCCGGTCATTAAACTACTTCCGCTTTCTGCACTACCACGTCTTCCAGTGGAACGTTCTGGTGGCCGCCTCGATCACCGGTTTTCACTTTCTTGATCCGGTCTACCACATCCTGGCCCTCCACGACCTTGCCAAACACGCAATAGCCGAAACCCTGGGAGGTCGATGCAGTGTAATTGAGGAAATTATTGTCAGCAATATTGATAAAAAATTGTGAGGACGCGGAGTGTACGTCGGATGTGCGCGCCATCGCGACGGTATATTTATCGTTCTTGAGGCCGTTGGCGGCCTCGTTTTGAATCGGGGCCCGCGTCTTTTTCTGAATCATGCCCGGCTCGAATCCGCCTCCCTGGATCATGAAGCCGTCAATTACGCGATGGAATACGGTGTTGTCGTAATGACCGCTATTCACATAGTCAATAAAATTCTGAACAGTTAATGGTGCTTTTTCACTGTCGAGTTCGAGAGTAATAACGCCGTGATTGGTATGCAGTTTGATCATATTTGTCCTTATTTGTCAGGGGTGGTGGCAGCAACAGCGGAGTCCGCTGTGAGAAGTCTGATTTCCTCGATTATTACGGTTTGCGTAGGTACATCGCCTGGAAAAGGCCCGCTTGAGCCTGTGGGAATGGCGGCTATTTTTTTAACGATATCCATCCCCTGGATCACCTTGCCAAAAACCGTATAGCCGTAACCTTGTTGAGTTGGTGCGGTATAGTTGAGAAACGCGTTATTAGCCAGATTAATGAAGAATTGCGCGGTAGCGGAGTTCGGGTTCGAGGTGCGGGCCATTGCCACCGTTCCGATCTCATTCTTGAGGCCATTAGCCGCCTCGTTCTCAATAGGCTGCCTTGTCGGTTTCTGCTTGAGCGTCTTGTCGAATCCGCCGCCCTGAATCATGAATCCGGGAATGACACGGTGAAAAATAGTACCTTTATAATGACCGTCCTTCACGTAGCCCAGAAAATTTTCCACGGTCTTCGGCGCTTTATCGGGATAAAGTTCCAATATTATATTACCCGAATTTGTCTTTATTTCAACCTGAAAATTAGCAGCATTGGCCGAATGAGCGGCAACGCTAAAAAGGAACGAGAGGGCAGTGAGAAGCCTGATGATATGCATGGGTTTCCTGTAAAAGGGAAAGTTAATCGATTGATTTTTTGTGATTACGCCGTGTTTTCGTAAATAATTTTCCATCGCCCATTCTTATTCTCCCTCATCCAGTATTGGCGTTTTTTTATTTTGTTTGAAAGATTGTTGCTGGAATATTCCTGATCAAAATTGACCACTACCAGATCGTCTCTGCCGGGGTAAAGATACATGCCAATGTTGCTGATGCCCACTTTGATCCAGCTTTTGGAAGCTTGTACCTGGCGTTTGTGTTTTACCCATTCGGCCAGGGTCTGATTGCCGTTGGAAAAATAACGTCCGTAGTTCCCTATATAGGCGTCGACTTTTCCACTTTCCCAGTCGCGCCGCCAGCTTTCCAGATGTTGTGTCAGTGTTTCGCGCAGGACGGCTGCATCGCCAGGTATTGCCCATTCCATTTCGTCGCTGATGATGACGGGCGTAATGCCGACTTGCAGTGTCGCTCCTACCGCATCCAGGTCCTGATTGGATAGCACTACGCAACCGTCGCTGGCACGGGGAGGGCGGCTGTAGGTATTAGAGGGCGTGCCATGCAGCCAGATACCAAAACCATTACGTCCATGACGCTTATCCCATTCGTTGGGATAATCGATGGGGAATGCGCCGCTGCCATAAAAATCCGTGAGTTTTTCGCGCGGCAGGTTGGCAGTAACAAAATATACGCCGACAGGCGTTTTCTTGTCACCTTCCTTCAGTTTCTGCGATCCATTCTTGCCGCTGCTGATGTAATAATCGGCAAGGTAGCGAGCTTCGCCGCCGACGTTCTGGTATAAATAAAGCCGGGATTTGCGTGTATCAGCGATGATTGCATACTTTTGTTCCGGCTGCATCCTCAGCAGATATTTGGGTGTCATATTACGAGGAACCGGTTCCTGATGACGTTGCACCCTTGCTCGTGCTTCCTCACGTAGATCGGCAATATCCTGCTGTGGGACCCCGGCAGTATCGCCCATGTCGCTGATAGGGCGGGCGCGAGCCAGCAACAGGTCGCCTTTAATCAGATGTGCGAGCCGGAAGTTAGGATTGGTCTTGAGCAACTGTTCGATTCCGCTCAAGGCGGAATCCATGCGGGTCTCTGCAATTTCCTGAAGACTTTTGACTAGCACTAATTCCGGTCCGGTCATGGATAGCTCGGATAAAATCGAGTTATCACTCGCCAGCGCGCCGGTAGCTGCGAGACATAATCCCGCCGTTGCGGCTATAGTAAGCGCAGTAGTAATTGATAAACTGGGCTTTGGGAGGATCGGGTTGATGGATGACTTCATCGTCCCACCTGTTCTTGCTTTATCAACCAATTTTCTCCTGTCTTGATCATCTCGATGGTTTTGGTGGTGTTACTTTTAATCGCATCGGAATGATACGATTGCTTGAAGCTCACCCTGGCATGCTTGGCATCGGTAAAGCTGATTTTGGGGTTGGTAATTTCAACATGGATGGATTTTGGCTTGCTAATACGCTCCCGGCGATTTTTTTCCCATGCTGAGCGTGATGTACCGCGCGGGGTATGGAAATCGCTTGCGTACAACGCAAGATATGCGGCGACATCCTTATCCGACCATGCCTTGGCCCAGGCGTTTATCGCTTTCAGAATTTCATTGGAGTCGCTGTCCGAGATCACTGCTTTTTCCGGCGCCGGTTTTTCGGCAACGGGGGATTTCTCCGGTACGGGTTTCTCGGCGGCTTTTTCCGGTGCTTTCTCGGGTGCTTTCTGCGTAATTTTTTCCGGGCTCTGGGCCGCTAAATCGCGTGGTGATTTAGCGGATGCGCTCTGAGTTCCTTTGGTTCTGCCCGAAAACAAGTCCTTGATCATCGCAAGCTTGGTCTGCGCAGCGGCGTTACCCTTGTCCAGTTGAAAGGCCTTGCCATATGCCTGACTCGCCATCTTGGCATAAATATCGCCCAGATTCTCGTGCGCCGTGGAATAACTGGGGTGCGTGCGTATTGCTGCTTCCAGCGCACTCTTGGCCTTGTCATACTGGCCCTGGCTGGCGTAGAGAACCGCAAGATTATTGTAGGGTTCTGGCAGATCCGGGTAATCTTCCGATAGTGAAGAAAATACCCTAGTAGCATCAGCGATCTTGTTTTGCTCAGTAAGAATCAATCCTTTCTGGAAGCGCATTTGGGGGTCTTTGGGCTTGGTGGCAAGATAAGCTTCCGCTTGCTCCAGCGCTTTGGCCAGACTCCCCTGTTTGTAAAGTTTGGCGACTTCCTCGTTTTCATCGGCATATGCGGCAAAACTTGCCAGAAGCAAGGCGGCGGCACAAGCTGCTATAGACGTATTTAGCCGGTGAAAATTTAGCGTTTTCATTATGCTATACTGCTCCGGTTTTTGTTGAGCTAGCCCAGAATATTCTAGCTTCTGCCAAGAGGCCTGCCGATTCTACCAAGAAGCCTGTCCATTCCACAATCTCGCCAGATGCTCAAGATCCATAATTCACTTACAAGAGACAAGCAGGATTTCGTTCCCCTGACGCCCGGTAAAGCCAAAATATATGTCTGTGGCATGACAGTCTACGATTATTGTCATCTTGGCCACGCGCGTATGATGGTGGTATTCGATATGGTGGTGCGCTGGCTACGGGAGAGCGGTCTTGATGTCACTTATGTGCGCAATATCACGGACGTTGACGACAAAATTATCAAACGCGCGCAGGAAAACAATGAGTCTATCGAAACGCTGACCGCCCGTTTTATCCAGGCGATGGAGGAAGATGCCGCGGCGCTCGGTGTCGTGCCTCCCTCCTGCGAGCCGCGAGCTACCCAGCATGTGGAAAAAATGGTCGCTATGATCCGCACCCTGGTAGATAAGGGTCTTGCCTACGCCGCAGCCAACGGCGATGTGTATTATGCTGTGCACAAATTTCCGGATTATGGAAAACTTTCCGGAAAATCGCTCGACGATCTGCGAGCGGGGGAGCGTGTAGTCATCGATCCACACAAGAAAGATCCGTTAGATTTCGTGTTATGGAAAGCCGCGAAGCCCGGAGAACCCCAGTGGGATTCGCCGTGGGGCATGGGACGTCCCGGCTGGCATATCGAATGCTCGGCGATGAGCGAGCATTATCTGGGTGAACATTTCGATATACATGGCGGCGGACAGGACTTGCAGTTTCCCCATCATGAAAACGAGATTGCGCAAAGTGAAGGCGCGCATGAGCATCCTTTCGTCAACTACTGGATGCACAATGGTTTCGTGCGTGTCAATGATGAGAAGATGTCCAAGTCGCTGGGTAACTTTTTTACCGTGCGCGAGATACTCAACTGCTACCAACCGGAAGTGGTGCGTTTTTTCATCCTGCGCGCGCATTACCGTAGCCCGCTGCATTATTCCGACCAGCATCTGGAAGATGCCAAACGTTCGCTTGACCGGCTTTACACAGCGCTGAAAGGAAGTGAAATAAACGAGATTACCACGGCGGCGATAAAATGGAGTGAGCCCCATGCACGGCGTTTCAGGGACGCTATGAACGATGACTTTAATACTCCCGATGCTATCGCCGTGTTGTTTGATCTTGCCAATGAAGCCAATAAAACCAGATCACCAACGGATATGGAATTGATGAAAGCGCTGGGTAGCGTATTAGGGTTGCTGCAACAGAATTCACAGCAATATCTCCAGGATGGTGCGACTGCGGGAGATTCCGTGTTTACCTCGGAGCGTGTTGAGCAAATGATTCAACAGCGCCTCCTTGCCCGTGCAAACAAAAATTATAGCGAAGCTGACCGCATCCGCCAGGAATTGCTGGACGCTGGCATTATTCTGGAAGACGGCCCGCAAGGTACCACTTGGCGGCGAGGGTGATTTTTCCACCCGCAGTACTATAATAAAACTTGTGCCACTTTGCATGGCAACGCACGACAACAACAGAATTCGCCTGTCAGGCAAGGAAAAGGGCAAGTTGGACAGAATAAACGAGTCTGTCGGGGATTGATAATTCCACTCCACGACACGCTTTTCCTACGAGGAAAATGAAATGGAACTGAATGTTAAAAGAACAGATCTCTCTGAAAATAGCACGATTGGCGAACTGTCCGTGGATGGTCAGTTTGAATGCTACACGTTGGAAGATAAGGTGAGGCCCGTCAAGATCAAAGGAGAGACAGCCATTACGGCGGGGCGCTATGAGGTCATTATTAACTACTCACAGCGGTTTAATCGTCAGCTTCCGCTTCTTATGAATGTGCCTGACTTCGAGGGAGTCCGGATACATCCCGGAAATACAGCCGCGGATACGGAGGGGTGTATTTTGGTAGGCCAGACAAAAAGCGAGGGATTCGTGGGGCAAAGCAGACTGGCTTTTGAACAGCTTTTCAATAAATTGCAAGCTGCTTCCGTGACCGGCAAGATATTCATTGAAATAGCGTAGCGTTTGCTGGTCGAATGCCCTCTGACAATGTTGAACCTCTTGAAACAAACGTTCCGTCTTGGTTTGGCTGTTGCGTTGCCCTTCGTGCCCTTGAGCGCTCTCGCACAAACGGGAGCGATTCCGTTCGTACACGAGAGAATATCTATGCTGCCTTCCGGCAAGCGAGTTGCCGTTACGTTTCGGGAGCGCCTATGCAAAAATGGCGAGTGCCGCGAGGTCGACGCAGGCATGTGGGGCATGGATGGAGGCATTCCACGATTCGTCACCGAGTTTTTTCTTGTTTACATTGATGGTAACAAATTTGTCATTCCCGAAAAATTCTATAAAGATTTTACTAATACCTATCAACTGAAGGTTTTTGAACAAACGGGACGTGTGGTCATTGAACTCAAAGGCGGAGATGCCGCAGGCGCTTACACGGCGCGCTTCACGCTTGGCGGCATGTGTGGATTCGAGCGAAAAATCTGCGGTGAGGTCTGCAGGGAAATCTGGGAGCGGACCACCTGGTACAGTTCATTCGCCTACGAAGCAGTCCCGGGATGCGAGAGTGGAATTCAATGAGTCTTACCGCGCGAGGGAGAACGCATGACTTCTGTATCCGACGCGCTTTCGCGCGCCTTTCGCGATTTGTTCCGGTTTCAGGTCTTGTGGATTGTCATCTGGCCCATCCTGGCAGCCACCTTGCTATGGCTGATTCTGGGCATCACTTTCTGGGGTACTTTCTCAGGATGGATCTTAAGCGGTCTTACGGCGATTGGCATTCAAACATGGCTGGAAGGTGTCGAACCGAGATGGATTGCGTACGGAATCCAGGGCGTGGCGCACCTGATTCTTTTTGTGCCGCTGGTTTTTGTTACTGCGCTGGTGATTACCGCCTTATTCGCCATGCCTGCCCTGGTTCATCTGGTAGCCGATCGCGATTATCCGCAACTTAAACGCGAGAATGGCGGCGGCATTGCCGGAAGTTTGCTGAATGCCTTAGTTGCTATCGGAGTCTTTATCGCCATATGGGTGCTCACCCTTCCCTTGTGGCTCGTTGGTGTCGGAGTAGTCATCCCATTTGTTGCCGCAGCGTATCTGAACCAGCGCCTGTTCCGTTACGACGCACTGGCGGAGCATGCCAGCCGCGAAGAGATGCGTGCCATATTTTCCACTCACCAGCCATCGCTGTGGGGCTTGGGGCTGCTGACCGGTTTGGCGCAATTTATACCGTTTTTTAATCTGTTTGCGCCGGTGCTCGCCGCGCTGGCCTTCATTCATTACGGCCTGGCACGACTGGCACAACTGCGCCACCTGCCGTAATTGCGTTAAAAGTGACTGGATTGTGGCCGTGCAGCATTACCATCGTCAGGTATGAACAACCATGCGCCTCCTTGACCTTACTTGCTGCCCGATCAGGTATTTTTACGTCTACCTGGTTTATTAATTTGAACCTGTTATGTAACAATGTGTTCTGACGCACTTCACTGGGGGAAATGTCATGCAATTCCGTACGCTTCATTTCATGATGCTCGGATTGGCGGTAACGGCCGGCAGCATCACCACTGCCACTGTATTTGCCCAGACTGTCGGGAGCACTTCAGCGTCCACGGTATCTGGAGCCGCCCATAAACATTATGCTCAGTCGATTCCGGCAAATCAGGCAGATCGGGATAGTCAAGTCGCACCGAGGCTGCTGAATCTTGGTTCACATACCTTCCCGGTCAGCACGCGCAACAAGTTGGCGCAGCAGTATATCAACCAGGGGTTAAACCTTTCCTACGCATTTAATCATGCCGAAGCGGGCCGCGCATTCCGCGAAGCGGCCCGGCTTGACCCATCTCTTGCGATGGCGTACTGGGGTCAGGCCCTTGTGCTTGGCCCCAACATCAATGCAATGATGAAGCAGGAGGACGAGATGCCGGCTCTGGAACTCGTGCAGAAAGCTGCCTCGCTCATGGCCAAGGCGCCGCCGCGGGAGCGAGCGCTCATCAGTGCGCTGGAAAAACGCTATACGGGTAAGCCCGGGCAGCGCAAGATAAATGACAAGGCCTACGCAGACGCTATGCGGGAAGTGCATACGCGCTTTCCGGACGATCTTGACATCGCGATGCTCTATGTCGAGTCGATGATGGACCTCAACTCCTGGGGTTACTGGATGCGGGATGGATATCCGCTTGAGGGAACCCCTGAAATCGTGGCGCTTACCGAGTCTGTCATGCAGCGCAATCCGAAGCATCCCGCCGCGGTGCATTTCTATATTCACCTCGTCGAGCCAACGAATACGCC
>JBDTWQ010000260.1:0-2347 GCA_040006595.1 Nitrosospira sp. | reverse complement strand
TGCAGCCGATTTCCTTTAAGTCCGGCAGGCTGTTAGTGCGCTTGTTCCCAATTCGGCCCCACGCCTACTTCCACCAGCAGTGGCACATCTAGTTCCGCTACCCCGCCCATAAGCCGCGGCAGCTCATCTTTTATCGTTTCGATTTCATCATCCGACACTTCCAGCACCAACTCGTCGTGGACTTGCATGATAAGTTTGCTGCACAGACTTTCTTTTGTTAACCAGCCATATACCGCAATCATGGCAAGCTTAATGATGTCAGCCGCAGTACCTTGCATGGGCGCATTGATTGCGGCACGTTCCGCACCTTGCCTACGATTACCGTTGGAACTATTAATCTCCGGCAACCATAGTCTGCGCCCAAATACGGTTTCCACGTAACCGGTTTTTCTGGCGGTTTCTCTGGTGCGCTGCATATAATTCGCGACCCCCGGATAGCGCGCAAAGTAACGGTCCATGTACGCACGGGCAGCGGAGCGTTCAATACTGAGTTGCGAGGCAAGACCGAATTCGGACATGCCGTAAATCAGGCCGAAATTGATGATTTTTGCATAGCGACGCTGCTCATTATTCACCGCTTCCGGCGGGACGCCGAACACTTCTGCAGCAGTGGCGCGATGTATGTCCTCGCCAGCGGCGAAGGCTTTGAGCAACCCCGCGTCCTGTGATATGTGCGCCATGATGCGTAGCTCGATCTGCGAATAATCAGCAGAGATGATGCTATGCCCCGGCGATGCGATAAATGCTTCGCGGATACGGCGGCCTTCGGCGGTGCGCACCGGAATGTTTTGCAGGTTGGGCTCATGGCTGGCAAGCCGCCCGGTCACCGCTACCGCCTGCGCGTAGTTGGTGTGCACGCGCCCGGTGGCGGCATCCACCATGCGTGGCAGCTTGTCCGTATAAGTAGATTTAAGCTTGGCAAGGCCACGATAATCGAGCAGGATCTTTGCCAAAGGGTAATCCAGCCCGAGTTGTTGCAGCACGTCTTCGTCGGTGGACGGCGTGCCACCCGGCGTTTTCTTGATGACAGGAAGCTTTAGTTGGTTGAACAGTATCTCCTGAATTTGCCTGGGTGAATTCAAATTAAATGGCTGCCCGGCGATTGCGTGCGCCCGGCCTTCCAGCGCCAGCATTTTCTCGCCTAGCTCGCGGCTTTGGATTTCCAACAACTTTAAGTCCAGCAATACACCGTTACGCTCCATTTCAAACAGTATGTTCAGTACCGGTATTTCAAGCGTGCGATAAACATAATCGAGCTTTGCATCCGCCGCTATTCCCGGGTACAGGTGCTGATGCAGTTGCAGTGTGATATCCGCATCCTCCGCTGCATATTGCGTCGCACGTTCAATATCCACCTGATCAAAACCGATACGCCCGGCTCCCTTGCCGGTGAGTTCGTCATAACCGATGGTTTTGGCGCCAAGATGCCGCAATGCAAGATTATCCATATCATGCGGACGGTGGGATTCCAGCACATAGGACTGCAATAGCGTGTCATGGTCAATACCGTTCAAAATAATGCCATGATTGGCAAGAATGTGTTTGTCGTATTTGAGATTCTGCCCCACTTTAGATTTCGTGGGATCTTCCAGCCAAGGTCTGAGCTTATCGAGCACAAGATCGACCGCCAGTTGCGGCGGGGCACCCGCATAGCGGTGCATAAGCGGCAGATAAGCCGCCTGATGAAGCTCAATAGAAAACGAAATTCCGACGAGTTGCGCCTGCATCGGATCCAGTCCGGTAGTTTCCGTATCCAGCGAAACCAGTGGCGCAGCATTGATACATGTGATCCATTCATCCAGTTGGGATGACGTAAAAATGGTCCGGTAGTCCACCGATACCGTACCCGAAGATCCCCGATCCCCGCCCGCTGACTGATATCTGGTGGCGGAAGAGGCATTCCCTCTCTCCCCTGAATCCCCTATACCCGCCTCCTGCTGCAATTCCCTCAACCAGCTTTTAAAATCCAGCCGCTCATACAACTCTGCTAATTTTTTCGTATCCTGCGGCTGCAACCCAAGATCGTGTAAACCGACAGGTAATGCCACGTCGCACTTGATAGCCAGTAGTTCGCGCGATCGACTCAACCAGTCGATCGCCGCGCGCAAATTTTCTCCAACCACGCCGCCGATTTCATTGGCATGAGTGATAACGTTATCCAACGTGCCATATTGGGTGAGCCACTTTACCGCAGTTTTGGGACCGACCTTTTCTACGCCCCGAATGTTGTCCACCGTGTCACCCACCAACGCCAGATAATCGAGCATGCGCGCTGGCGTCACGCCAAACTTTGCAAGCACGGCCGCTTCATCGAGCGTTTCGTTGCTCATGGTATTGATCAGCGTCA
>JBDTWQ010000259.1:0-2621 GCA_040006595.1 Nitrosospira sp. | reverse complement strand
ATGGCAAAGCCAGATATGTCCTCGGCTTGACCGCCACGCCAGTCAGGCGTGACGGACATCAGCCTATTATCTTCATGCAATGTGGTCCCATACGTTATACCGCAGCAAAACCAGAAGGTGTCTCGCATCTCTTGGATGTGGTGCCAAAGATGTTGCCAACGCGCCTTGACCTGCCTCGAGATGCAGCCATTCAGGATGTGTTCAGGCATATTGCCAGTAATGCGCAACGTACCGAGTTCATCGCCGCCACGATTGCACAAGCTTATCAGGAAGGCCGCCGGATACTGGTGCTCACCGAGCGCACCGGCCACCTCGACTTAATCGAGCACGAATTGATCGGTATCGTAGATCATTTGTTCACCTTGCACGGGCGGATGTCGAGAACGCAGCGCACGCAAATAATCCAGACATTGAACGACTTGTCGCCAGAAACACCCAGGGTATTGTTGGCTACAGGGCGTCTGGTTGGTGAAGGCTTTGACCATCCCCCGCTGGATACCTTGTTCCTGGCAATGCCGATCTCGTGGAAAGGCACTCTGCAACAATACGCCGGACGGCTGCATCGCGATCACGCCACCAAGACCGATGTACGGATCTACGATTATGTGGATGCCGGGCATCCAGTGCTACTACGTATGTGGGAGCGGCGGCAGAGGGGATATAAGGCGATGGGGTATCAAATCAAGGATGACAAGTATCGGATTGAGGGATGATGAGGAGATATTCTATTTATCCGCCAACGATGCTTTACATCCAAGTACATTCTACATCTTCCATCAAGTTTGCACAGGCCTCCGTAACCGGTAGAATAGCGACCTTATGTTCGTGTAAACGGGTACATGACCAATTTTGATGCGGTAACGGAGATGCGTTGGGTAGATTGCTATTCTTTGGCCTTATTGCCGTGCTTGTTTTCTGGGCCATACGGAGTTATCGGCGCGGATTGAAAAAGCGGCAGGAAGAGGCTCATAAAGAGCCGCCGTCCATTGAAGGCGAGGATATGGTGCGCTGCGCCCAGTGTAATGTGCATCTGCCGAAAAGCGAAAGCTTGCTCTCCGACGGTAAATTTTTTTGCAGCGACGAGCATCGCCGCTTGCACATGCAGCAGTAAGTTTACCCTTCCTCTTGCGGTAACCCAGGCTGGTGATGAAGCAGCACGGACTCAGGCATGTGAAGGCCCGCTTAACACAAATCGACGGGGCAGGTTGCCTGCGCGGCGTACGCTTTATTCCTTCACCCAATTGCGATGAGCGTCCGGCCGGATGCGCCATAGACCTGCTGGTCATCCACAACATCAGCCTGCCGCCGGACGAGTTCGGTGGTGATGGCGTGATCGAGCTGTTTGCCAACAGGCTTGATCCCGCAGCCCATCCCTATTACCAGACTCTGAGCGATCTCAAGGTTTCCGCTCATTTCTTTATTCGCCGGGACGGCGAGATCATTCAGTTCGTTCCCTGCGAGAAGCGCGCCTGGCATGCGGGAGTCTCCTGCTGGCAGGGCAAGACACGCTGCAACGATTTCTCGATTGGCATAGAACTCGAGGGCAGCGACTCGACGCCTTTCACCGATCTTCAATATGCGGCGCTGGCAGCGCTCACCCGAGCGCTGCAAAAGACGTATCCCATTACCGATATCGCCGGGCATTCCGATATTGCACCGGGCCGCAAAACCGATCCTGGTCCCTGTTTTGATTGGGATCGCTACCGCAATGCGCTGTCGAGCACAGGCTAGCGTGGCGCTTGGGAAGCCCCTTATACCACGCCCTGACCCCGCAGATAATCTTCGTAGCTGCCCTTGAAATCCGTGATTCCATCCGGCGTCATTTCGATGATGTGGGTGGCCAGTGAAGATACGAATTCCCGGTCATGCGAAACGAAGATCAGCGTACCCGTATATTTTTCCAGTGCGCCGTTAAGCGATTCAATGGATTCCATATCGAGGTGGTTGGTCGGTTCGTCCATGAGCAGTACATTATTTCTTTGCAACATGAGCTTGCCGAACAGCATGCGTCCTTCCTCGCCACCCGAGATCACTTTCACTGATTTTCTCACTTCGTCACCGGAGAATAGCAGTCTTCCGAGAACGCTGCGCACAGTCTGATCGTCGTCGTGTTCCCGCCGCCACTGTGTCATCCAGTCGGTGAGCGACATGACTGTTTCGAAATCGGCTGCGTGATCCTGTGCAAAATAACCAGGACGCGCTTTTTCCGCCCACTTTACTTCTCCCGCATCGGGCGGCAGATCGCCGCTCAGGCAGCGCAGCAGCGTGGTTTTACCGATGCCATTGGGGCCGATGATGGCGATTTTTTCGCCCGCTTCGACGTTCAGGCTGAATTTCTTCAGCAGCGGTTTTTCCATTCCAGGGAAATGCTTGCTGATACTTTGCACCGATACCGCCAAGCGGTGCAGTTTTTCCCGATCATCCATTTCAAAGCGAATATAGGGGTACTGGCGGCTGGATGGTTTTACATCCTCCAGCTTTATTTTTTCTATCTGGCGTGCGCGGCTGGTGGCCTGGCGTGCCTTTGAGGCATTGGCGGAAAAGCGGCTCACAAACGACTGCAATTCCGCAATCTGGGTTTTCTTCTTGGCGTTGTCGGTCAGCATGCGCTCCCGCACCTG
>JBDTWQ010000258.1:0-8165 GCA_040006595.1 Nitrosospira sp. | reverse complement strand
CTTCCACCGTGTTGCAATTCAGCAACGATTCGAACAGGTTTAAATCAGTCATGATTTCTCCTTTCACGATTTTCGCTTTATTTTTCTGCGAATTCTACTATAACAGCCATCTAGATGATCATGCGATATTCTACCAAAATCTCAAATATTACAAGGCGTTGTTTGTAACCAACGCAAATGGGGCATCTGGCAGTAGTTTTACTGATTTAAGTGCAATAATAAGTGATTTAGGGTTCAGAATATGACTATTCGCCGGGTATCAGGCAGTTAAATACAAGTATTTATTCCGCCGTGACAGCAATTCAAGCGAAGAAATATTTTGATGATCGGTATCAGTCGATGAGCAAGGATCTTATGAATAATATTGCATGTCTTTCAAGTATCCCGAAAAAGCCATTGAATAGTCTACCTCCAACTATCCGCTCAGTCAGCATAAACAGAAAGCGGTTTCGCTCTACGCCAGAATTTCCTCAAATCGCCACGTGTTAAGGCGAAATTTTTGGTTTTATTTGCGTTGATGGCTGTAAGGGTGAGTCTATTGATCTTGCCTTGCTTTGACATTGCCAATAAAGGTCCGAACCAGTTCTGTTCCAGTTCCTTCAGGCTCTCACGCCAACCATATGCGTCGGCATACTGAGCTTTCCCATGCAGCGCATTAAGCACGACAAGATGGTCGCCAGATGCGGCGGATTGATACCATGCCGCTGCATCCGGAGGAAGTTGTGCATGATCTGCACTCGATGCCAGCGCGAGAGACTTGGCAAGGATGTCATTACTCCATACATGGGAATAGAGGGAGGCTACGGATTTTGGCATGATTCCGCCGCCCCAAAACCAAGTACTATTAATGGCAAGCTCGCCACGCTCTTCTCGCGACTGATTAAGCGGATGCTCGTGCAATAGCATCTGAATTTCATTGAAGAGACTGCGCCAAATCGTGCTATTCGCGCCGAATGGCAAGAATTCGTTGATACCCTTATTAGCAACCTCGCTGAGTAAATGGGTTTTTGCTGGAGACGTTCTCGTTATGCGCAAATACCAGCGATCGGGCCGTAACGGCACAAATACTATTTCTTGATCATTTCCGGCAAAGTGCCGGTTAAGCCAGCCGGTAAACTGGTCTGCCTCGTCGGCCGAAATTCGAAAAACACGACTGTCAGCAAGTACGATTTGCTCACGTTCGATGCGTAAATGCACGGGATCGGCACGGAGCCAATAATCGTCTTCCCCTTTTATATTTCCTGTTCCATCGACTAGCAGGGTAACAGGTGCGACCGGCCAGTCGTTCTGCTGTGACACACCGAAAGCGCGGCAAAGCCACGCCTCAATCGCGTGCGATTCATTGTTGGTGCACAAACTCTTTGCGAGCAGGCTCTCCAATGCAGGGAGCGGCAAATCATGGTAAATTTCGGGTAACGAGGCTTCTGGCCAGAAGAGGGCAGGAATAAGCAAATGCAGATTCATTGTAGAATAAAAGGCAAACAGAATCTATTGGCAGTCGATGGGTAACGCAAGACACCGGGCAAATAAATAGCAACGTCCTTCCGAAAATTAATCCAGGAAAAGCAATACAGCTAAATATCCCGATCTTTTCAGCCGCCCGCGACCATCATCCGATCTATCAGCAGAGACCCGCATTGCTTGGAGCCACGGATAATCACATCGCTACCCACCGCAGAAATGCCCAGCAGCATACCTTTCAGGTTGCCGGCGATAGTGATTTCCTCGACCGCATGACGGATTTCCCCGCCTTCCACCCAAAAGCCTGCCGCTCCGCGGGAATAATCTCCGGTGACAGAGTTTACACCGTGGCCCAGCAATTCAGTCACTAACAGCCCTTTATTCATTTTTTTGAGCAGCGCGGAGAATTCCAGTGCGGCGCCATTATCCAGAATCAAATTGTGATTGCCACCGGCATTTCCGGTAGTGCCCAGCCCGAGCTTGCGCGCGGAATAACTACTGAGAAAATAACCTTGCACTACGCCGTTCTCTATTACCTTACGCTCATGAGTGGCGACCCCCTCATCGTCAAATACGCCACTTGCCAAGCCTTTTTTCAGATGGGGCAACTCCCAGATCTGAATGTCCGGTGCAAATACCTGCTTGCCAATGCTATCAAGCAAAAACGATGACTTCCGGTAAAGACTGCCGCCACTCACAGCGCTAACAAAATGCCCTATCAGGCTGGAAGCGATGGTTGCTTCAAACAGTACCGGCACTTCGCAGGTGGCAATTTTCCTTGCACCCAGACGCGCGACACTGCGCAGCCCCGCTTTCTTGCCGACGCTGTCGGCATGCTCCAGATCCGCAGCGTCACGGACCGCACTGTACCAATAGTCTCGCTGCATGGTTTCGTCGAGACTCGCGATCACTGCACAACTGATACTGTGGCGAGAGGCGGGGTAGCCACCCATAAAACCGAGGCTGTTTGCATAAACAAACTGGGATTCATTCAGTGAAACACTTGCTCCTTCGGAGTTCGCGATACGCTTGTCAACAGCAAACGCAGCTGCTTCACAAGTTTGAGCGAGTTGTATTGCCTGCTCTACTGGCAAGTCCCATGGGAAGTACAAATCGAGATCGGGGAATTCCCGTGCCAGTAAATCAGCATCAGCCAGTCCCGCGCAATCATCCGCGGCGGTATGGGCAGCGATAGAAAGAGCTGCCGTTACGGTGTCGCTTACAGCTTGGGGAGAAAAATCCGAGGTGCTCGCATGACCACGCTTCTGGCCAATATAAACTGTTACCGAGAGTCCCTTGTCACGGTTGTACTCAATTGTTTCCACTTCCCCCCGCCGCACTGTAACATTCTGGCCGAAACCATCCGATATGTCGGTTTCACAGGCGGTGGCGCCGCCCTTCCGGGCGTGATCCAGAACATTACGCGCGATTTGCTGAAGCATTGTAAAAGGATAGGAAAAACGTGGCGAAGGCATGGCAATATCGTTCATGGCGACTTTACGGAAGTTACATTAAATTGGCTATCGAACCGCACTCCTTTTCTGAGCAAAAAAAGCAGGTTCAACCGGATCAAATGAGATTATGCTTGAATCACGCTATGATAGCAGTTTCTCAATTGATGCATTAAACAAGCGCCGCATAAACAGGCCACCGTGCAAAAAAAACCAGAAAATAACTCGGAGCAGAATCTTTTGCCTAGCAAGACCCGCCGCAAGCGGGAAATGCACGTGCTTCAGGACATAGGCGAGCAATTGGTACAACTCGATCTCAAGCGACTGAGCGAACTTGGTTTGCCGGAAACGCTAACGGACGCCATACACGAAGCCAAGCGGATGCACAAACATGAAGCCCGTCGCCGGCAAATGCAATTTATCGGCAAGTTGATGCGTGACGTCAACGTAGCACCAATTTTAGAGAAATTTGACTTGTGGAGCGGAGTAACTCTGCAGCATACCGCATGGCTTCACCTGCTGGAACGGTGGCGCAGTCGTCTGCTGGCGGATGAACAGGCATTAGCTGAATTTGGGCAAAAATATCCTGCCGCTGATTTGCAGCATCTGCGCGTACTCATTCGCAACACCCGCAAGGAAAAGCTTGCGAACAAGCCACCGAGGAGCTTTCGCGGGTTGTTTCACGAATTACAGACGATTATTCCAGAAAGCCCCGAAATAGCCGGAGGGACCGATAATGAATGAAGAATCAATCTGAACGGAGCGGAGTAGCGACTGTACTGCCGGTAACGCGTTCTGAATAACGGCAGAAGCGGGCGCCAGCAGCGGCGAATAGGCGAACAGTGGCTCAAATCCCGAGAATTTCTCGTCGCCCCAGTTTGCCTTCGCTAGTGCAGTGCGTCCGACACACTGCATTAAAACTTGACACCCGTACCGACCAACTCTGATGAGACAATCTTATAAGCGAACTCAGCTGGCTCAAGACTATCCCGTTGATGGCCGGCGATTTCGGCTTGAGGATACATGAAAAACGACAACTCACCTATTACGCTGTCCCGTGCCAGCGTGATATCTCTGGCATGATTAAACGCCACCCAGTTCATTTCCCACGCGCCGAAAAGTTTTTCGCGCAATGCCACCACTCTGGGATGAGTAACGGGCAGTTCTTCATCCAGCGCCAATTGACGCACATCGGCCGGGTCGACGGGCACCCAGCCCAAACCCGCAAGATAAAATTCCGCTCGGCAGTGCTGAGCATTGCTGATATCTCCCGACTTACCAAGAGTTTTGTGTGCCGCAGAGTCATCTATGCGAATTCCGTAATGATCCCGGGCAGGAACTCCTGCGGCACGCGCCAACCCTACGAACAGAGCGTTAAGGTCGGCACACTTTCCGCCCAGATTGCCGGACTCCAGCATGGACTTTATGTCACCTCGTCCGCAGCCACGTATAGCCGGATCGCGATAGGAATTCTCCACCACCCAGTCGTAAATAGCGTGGGCTTTTTTTAGGGATGACTGGGCATGAGCGTCTTTTACAATGGATAAAGCCGTCTTGCGTACAATACCGTCCAGTGGCATATGTTTGGTCGGCTGAAGGAAGCGTTTCACATCCGTAGGAATAGCTGTCTTGCCCGGCTCGGAATAATGGTTCAAATCGACATGGCGATCTGTAGTTTTGACCACGCTGCTTACTGTGACATGACGCGGACCGATGCCGCGCCACTCAGCGTAGAACATGGGAGAAGTTGTTCCGGGAATGTTCTCGAACTTGGCAATGTCCGCGTTACCGCTCCACACGCTGCCTTGAGAGAATTGGTGGGGTGTATCGTCGGTGTCTGGTAATGGTAGCCATAAGCGCGCTCTTTTTCCCTCACCAGGAAGATCGACCTTATAAGTCAGACGATAACTATGCGACCGTGACGGAATAGCTTGCTGGCCGAACACCGACGATGCAACCGGAAATAATGCGGCGCTTACCCCTGCCAGTTTGATAAAATCCCTGCGCTTCATGATTTTCTCCTGCTTATATGGTTCAATCTTGAAAATTGAAAGCGCGAATCTAATCCTACCCCCAGGCTAAGTCAACCCTCATTTGAACTCTCGCATCTACTAATGACTAGTACCCCCACGGACCTGTTACCAGCCATCGAACTTGAGACCGGGATTCGACCTACTCACACCGTCTTATGGATGCATGGCCTTGGCGCAGACGGCAATGATTTTGTTCCCGTCGTGGATGAACTGGCATTGCCCCGCAATCTACACATCCGTTTTATGTTTCCGCACGCGCCCATGCGGCCGGTAAGCATTAATGGCGGTTTGATAATGCGGGCATGGCATGACTATGACTTGTCCAGTTCAAATGCGGCTTTTCGTGAAAATATGGCAAGTTTGCGTGATTCGCAGGCAGCGATTGAAGCGTTGATTGACCGCGAAAAACGGCGGGGCATTGCGCCGCAGAATATTGTTCTGGCAGGCTTTTCTCAAGGTGGGACCCTGGCATTGCAAACTGGATTGCGCTATCCTGAAAAGCTGGCTGGCATCGTGGCGTTATCGTGTTACCTGCCAGCATCACAAACTCTTGCAGCGGAAGCACATCAAGCCAATTCCGCCACATCGATTTTCATGGCGCACGGCAGTCTCGACAACATCATACCGATGACACTTGCATCGGCGTCAAGGCAACAGTTGCTCGAATCAGGCTATAGGATGGAGTGGCATGAGTATTCAATGGCGCATTCCGTTTGCAAGGAGGAAATAGCCGATATTGGCAAATGGCTGAAACGGGTTCTGATATAGCAGAGAAAAGCATTCGTTTTTGTCACGTGCAGATCAAATTGTTCCGCGAATTTAACGAGCCCGCATGATCAATTCTTCCCTTTCTTCTCTGTAGTTAAAATCTTATCTCTTTTTCAGGAGCTTACAACAGCAATCGACACAAAGCGAAGAACAGGTTCCCTGACCTCTAACGTCAAGCGCTTCCCCGATCACCCGACCGATACTCTGAGTGGCGAAGAGTACCCAAATACAATGCAATCATCCGCACTTCTTCGTGACGGACGAGCCGCAGCTTCACGAATATTTAACTTATGCCTGACAATTTCTTCACACGTGCTATATTACCCTTTTAAACAATAGGGTATTTTCTGCAAAGCAAACAGAAGCGGAAGGAAACTAAAATGCGAACATCTATCCAACGTCTGGAACCCGACAAGTTGCCCAGCCAACTCCCGAATTCGATCTTAGCAAAAGAAAACTGTGCCAAACATCGAATTGCGCATATTGATGACGATCCGGATATTCGCGATACTGTCAGACGTATCCTCAACGCAAATGGGTATATAGTCGATAGCTACCAGACAATGGGCGATTTTATAAAAGCCCTTCAGGATTCCAAAAATCATCCGGATCTTGCAATTCTCGACGTAATGGTGGAAACCATGGACTCGGGTCTGGAGGCGTATATAGATGTCCGAAAACGATTCCCGGAAATCCCCATGATATTCATGACTTCTCTTGGTGAAGAAATCCGCCCTTATTTTACAGGTGTAACCGATGAATGGATTTTGATAGTGGAAAAGCCGGTGGAGCCCGTCAGTTTTTTATCTATTATTCGTGGTCGCCTGGATAACTCCAAATCTAAAGTAGATTCTTCCTAAAGCAGCCTAATCATGGCTGCTGCGGAATTTTCCTGGGAGGCATCCAAAAATCGTTTCGCATTCCCTGGCATAGGCGTAACCGGCTCGAAACTCAGCGACGAAGTATTAATCGGTAACGCCCGGTGGTTTATTATTTTTCGATGGGTCGTAATCGGCTTTCTTCTCCTTTTTCAGATATTTGCGCTGATCGCGTCGGATACTCTCACAGAGATCGGCATCACCCACCAACAGGGGTGGCCAATTGCTGTAACGATGGTATTATGCACTGCAAATATTATTTACATCTATGCCTTAGATTTCCGTCAGCCAACCAGATATAATTCCCCGTCGATAAATATCTGGTCTCAGATTATTGTCGATCTTCTGTGTCTGTCAGTCGTGGTACATTTTGTTGGCAGCATCGCCACTCCCGCCCCGTTTTTTTATGTGCTCCACATTGCTTTATCGTGTATCTTTTTCTCGACCACAGAGAGCCTGATCGTTACGACTCTTGTTTGTGCCATGTATGGCATTGTTTTACTGAGTGAAAATCCCTTTCTTTTTCTGACTTCTCAACCCGTGCTGGCAGATTCCAGCATACCTGCCGTCAACCCGCTCAAAATCAATATCCTCTTATGGATGGTTACGCTCGATGTATTGTTTTTTATCGTCTGGTATGTGGTTTCACGACTCTCGATTGTCGTACGCACCCATGAGCGTCAGCTCCTGGATGCCTACGAACAGATCAGTCTGGCACAAGTGGAGAAGGACCGGTACGCCGTGCTCATGACACATCAGCTCAAAGCTCCGCTAGATGCCATCCGCAGCAAAATCAATCTGATAAAAGGCGATTATTGCGGCGTAGCTTCACCTGAAATAAAAGAAGTAATATTAAAAATTGATAACCGCGCATCGGGTATGGCAGCGCTAATTCTGGATGTACTCAAACTTGAACGATTGAAAGCAGCAGCCCGTAGCAGCAATGCCCTGATGCAGGTTAATATCGAAACGGTGATTTCAAAGTGTATCGACAAATTAAAACCGATCGCCAGTTCCCGGCATATCAATATCGAGGCATTTATCGAGAATTTTGTCGTAGAAGGTATTCCAGATCAGCTCGAAATACTCTTCGAGAATATAATTGCAAACGCGATCACCTATTCATATGATGGCAGATCAGTGGAAATTGCCTCTGCCATTGATAAACGCGATTCCTCAGCCTCGGTAACGATCATCGATCATGGGATTGGGATCGGGGATAAGGATTTACCGCATATTTTTGATGAGTATTTTTATACCCCTAGAGCTGCACTTCACAATAGGACATCGAGCGGAATCGGGCTATCCATAGTAAAAACAGTTGCGGAAAATAATAAGCTGCACATCAAGGTCTTAAGCGAACAAAATGTGGGAACAATTTTTTCCGTCGTCTTTCAGGGAGCGAAAAGCTCATTTGTTCCACAAAAAAGTTACGCGGCAATTTAGAAACCTGGCTGCACACTGAGAAGTCTACCGCCTGAATCACTGAAGCCGAACAAAAGCTGTTAGCCCTCACGATAATAACTTGCAGTTCCGTGACCTTTAGCAACTTTAGTACCTGACTGTTTGATTTA
>JBDTWQ010000257.1:0-3610 GCA_040006595.1 Nitrosospira sp. | reverse complement strand
TTGCGGCCGATGCGGGGTTGAAACGCGTAAGGGGTGACTTCATAGTGATGCACCGCATTGGCTTCGTCAAAATGCAATGCTATTTTCCAGGGCATGATTTCTGAGATCATCGTCATGACATCCTTGATGCGCAATCGCTCCTGTCCTGTCAGGATCAGATGGCGGTTGGCAAATTCTGGCGCCAATACCTGCACGCTCATGCGCGCCGCGTCCTCTACATGAATGTACTCACGGATTGCCTCACCGCTACCATGATAGGTTATCGAATGTTGTTCCACCGCTTCGTGCAGCATCCGGTAGATACCATTGCGTGCATCAGCACGCCTGCCATAAAGAGACCCGTAGCGTAAAATGCTATAATTCAATCCATAGCGCTCGTGATAGGTTTCGATAAAGCGCTCGGCCGCCTGCTTGCTAGCCCGGTAAAACGAACCGGACTCGGAATAGACGTAAACGGTGCTGGCGAAGACGAAGCGGCGAGCTCCAGCGAGACGAGCAGCCTCCAGCGCGTGCATATTACCCAATACATTGATTGTGGCGGTCGCGAGGGGTTTGTCGTGGGCCTCATCAATGTCTGCAATGGCGGCAAAATTATATACAACATCTGCACCCTTGGCCGCTTCCGTCACCTGATCAAGTTCCATGATATCACCCATGATCATTTCCTGATCGTGTCTCTGGTAGGGCGATGGACGGCGATCAAACAAGCGCACCCGATAGCCGGCTGCAGACAATGCATCAGCCACATGGCTGCCAAGAAAACCACTGGCGCCATACACAATTGCAATTTCGTTAGTCATCCCTGTTTACCTGTCTTTCATTAGACTCACGTTAATCAGGCCTTGCCGCAGATTATCCGCCGCTTCAACTTCCATGCGTTGACGTGACTCCCTGGCAAGGGAGCCAATATGTGAGGTGAGGATAGCGTTGTCGCATTTGAGCAACGGACCGCGGTATGGTTCCTCCTCGAAAACGTCGAGTGCGGCCGCACCCAATTGCCCAGAAGCCAAGGCCTCGGCCAAGGCGGTTTCGTCGATAAGGCCGCCACGGGCAGTGTTTATCACCACCGCGCCGGGTTTCATGCGTGCGAAGGCCGCCCTGTCCAGTAAATGGTGGGTGTCAACGTCATAGGTGAGATGCAGGCTGACGATATTCGCCTCCGCCAGAAGCCTCTCCAATGATACTAACTCTATTCCTTGCGGTGGCTGTTTTACATGGGAATCGTGTGCTACAACCTTGGCATCAAAAGCCTGGCACAAACGGGCAACACGCCTGCCGACGCGTCCCAGGCCAACGATGCCCACGGACTGAGCAGCAAGCAGCTGGCCCTGCGTTCGTGGCCACTCTCCCCCACGGAGCAGTCGGTCAATCTGGCATATTCGTCTCAACGCGCCTAACATCAGACCCATCGTGAGTTCAGCTACTGCCTGTGCAGGAGCTTCTGGCGTATTGAGAACAGCGATGCCGTAGCGCTTTGCTGCGGCAAGATCAACACTATCCAGGCCGCTTCCGCAGCGAGACACTACCTTCAAGCTTTTGGCAGATGCGAAAACGCGTTCTGTCAGGGGCTCTATACCAGCGATCATCCCGACGGCATCTCCACCCAGCAATTGTATGATTTCGTCTTCAGTGAGTTTACGCCCATAGTTATTACCGGCGATATGCATTCCCTCTTTAAGTAAATGCTGAAGATGGGGATTATTGTGCACATCAAACGACGACGTGGAAATGACAAGTTTGCTCATAGCGTTGCCCTTATATTCTGCATATGACTACGGCAAAGCGTGTCGAGAATACGAATATCCAGCCCGTAACCAAGAAAATTGAAACCAGCCTCAATATTGCGCCGCAACTCGTCCGGATTCGGCTCTACCACATGAATGCCCCCAGGCTTGCCTAGCCGGCGGCCAGCCTCTCGTACCTGTTCGATGGCGGATTGAACCTCGGGATAATCAAGTTCGCCAGGTCGGCCCATGGAACCGGACAGATCGTAAGGACCAATGATATAGGCATCAATTCCGGGAACGGAAAGAATGGAATCAATGGCATTGACCGAGTCAATATGCTCTATCATGGCGACGATGACTGCGTTCTCTTCCAACCAGCGGCGGTATTGTTGAAATCGTGCGCCATAACCTTGGGCGCGGGCGAGACCGACTCCGCGCTGGCCTCGGGGCGGATAATAAACAGCCTGTACCGCAGCTTCGGCGTCAGCGGCGGTTTTAACCATAGGCACCATTATGCCTGCTGCACCGGCGTCCATGACGCGCTTGATCTGATCAGGGTGATTCGATGTTAGTCGTACAATAGCCGGGCACTGTTGCCCATCGAGCACTTGGATCAGCATTTGAACTTCGCTCAATTCCAGGACGCTGTGCTCTGTATCCAGTACCAGCCAGTCAAACCCGGCAGCAGCCATGATTTCGGCAATCGCTGGATGTCCCAACGTGACCCATGAGCCTATGGTCAATGCATTCCGGGCCAGTTTTGATTTTAATTGCATAGGGATTCCTTAGGGAAAGCTGCATGAAGGCATTGCGGAGGGTACCTGATTCAATACGAGCCCAGCAGAGGATCGGCTTCCATCAATTCGGCCACGCGTTCCAGATCGGCCTGCGTGTCCACCGCCTGCGTGTTAAACTTCGTTTTTACCATCCTCACTCGATAACCGTGCTCCAGCAAACGTAGCATGTCTACGGATTCTAGCTGCTCGAGCGGAGTGGAAGGCAGTCGGGCAAAATCGAGCAATGTTTCGCGCCGGAATGGAATAATGCATACCTGTTTGTAGGCGAATGCATGCATAAAATCTGGTTGAGACGAAGCTGGGGCAGTCGGTATCGGTTGTCGCGACATATAAAGAGCGTCCCCCTGTTGATTCATCACCACTTTAATGGTGTTGACATCGTAGAAGTCTGCTTTGTTATCGATAGCTCGCACTAGATTAACGCAGCCCAGTAGGGGATCGTGCCGAAATGGTTCCACCGCGGCATCGATCATCTCTGGATGAGTCATTGGTTCGTCGCCCTGTACCATAACGATAAGCTCGGCATCAATTCCGGCCGCCGCTTCGGCAACGCGATCACTCGCGCGCTCATGGGTATCAGCGGTCATTATGACGGGAGCGCCAAAATCCTGCGCGGCACGCCGGATTTCCTCGTCGCAAGTAGCTATATAAGTAGCATTCAGGGCATTACTCAGGGCAACACGTTTGTAAACATGCTCCAGCATGGTTCGGCCTAATAGCTTGGAAAGCGGCTTTCCGGGGAAACGCGATGAGCCCATACGCGCCGGTATTACAGCAATTGTTTTCATTGGTTGATTATTTACATTTGGCGTTTATCAGTTATGGACGTGCGTTCCATCCAGTTGATGGCAATTGTTTAGCCTTGCATCAGCGGCAACGGAAACGGAGCTTGTTTGCTCTGAACGCTATCCTACCATTTGCGGGGATACTCTGCGAGAACTTGAAGCAGGTTTCCATCTTGGGAAACTCTTGGGATAGTTCTCCGTGGAGCGCTGGTTGTCAGCCAAGGTGGCAAATGACATGTCACAGTGCCCTGACGTATTTCACTGGTAAACGAACATCCGCAAGTGTACAATTATGCGCTTT
>JBDTWQ010000256.1:0-7264 GCA_040006595.1 Nitrosospira sp. | reverse complement strand
CTAGCAGAAACTCAGTGTCGTCGTCACGGATTGAGCTTAACGGCAAGTCCGAGAGCTTGGATTTTTATGCCAAACGCCTCCATCCACATCTGACCGACTTTTGTGAGCCGCGGTGCTTCCGGCTGCATGGATGGACGCGCGAGGCCGTATAACAATGCTCCTTTGAGCGGTACGCCTTCCCGTAACAATTCCTCCAAAAATTTCAGATAAGCGTCAGATTCCGCCTCGGGAGGCGCCCTGCCATCGATTTGAAACACGCATGTTTGTAGCCAGGTAGGACACAAAGAGGCCGCCAGTTGCAAGTTTTCACGCATCCGCCTCAAGCTCATCCGTGTGTTATTGATGCGCTGCCTTCCCTCGCGCGTAACGCTGTCCAGCTTGAACCAGACCTCGCCGTTAAGCTCCGCCATTCGGCGCAATCCTCCCCGCACATCAGGCCGGTCAATCAGACTGCCATTGGTTATCAATACCAGTTTAAGCGCCTCAGGCAACTCGTATTCGTGCTTTACCCGGCCAATCAGCTCGATCACCTGCTCAAATTCCCTGGCACTGGTGGGTTCGCCGTTGCCCGACAAAGCGATGTCATTGATGCGCCTTGCTTCCGAAGGCACTTGTGTCTGCATGAAAGAGCCATATTGAATTTCATGCAAAAATGCGCGCAGCTCTTTTTCGAGTCTGGCCAGATCAATCACCGGCGCCGTGCCCCGTTTGAGTTCGGGAACCTGGCAATAGATGCAGCGCCAGTTGCAGGCGTTGTTGGGATTAAGATTGACGCCTACCGATACACCGCCTGCGCGACGTGACACGACCGGATAAATGTAGGTCATTCCCGCACTGTCGCGGCTGTGATCCGCGATATTCAATAGTTTGGAGGTACGCTGCAATGCTACAATTCCCATAATGTTAATCACACGCAGGCTGGAATTCGATGCCGGCCACCGCATACCTTCCCACAATAGCAAATGCCGCCACTTGCACGGGCACCGTTACGCTATTGAAATTACCCTGTCTGGCGACATTATTACTGACACGGGCGTCTCCGAGCAAGGAATGGTAATGGATTATTCAGAAGTAAAACGTATTGCCAATACTGTGCTGGTGGATAAATGGGATCACGCCTTCCTTATATATTCAGAGGACTTGACGTTGTTGCAATTTCTTCAATCCCTCGAAGACCACAGGACAGTAGTGCTGGATGCGCCGCCAACAGCGGAAAATCTCGCGCTCGCCGCATTCCGGATACTCGATGCAGCCTACCAGGATAGCTATGGAAATCACCTCAGGCTGGAGCAGGTGCGTTTGTTCGAAACACCCAATTGCTGGGCAGATGCGACGCGAGGACAAGTACTTGGTAATTCGGCCGGCTAAAATCCTTTCATCCCGCGGCATTCCCTGTTCTACCTGTCTCATAGTGTCCGATTTGCTTTATGTCATCTTTTTGTTACCATGCAAAAATCAAAAGTACCATAAGTGAATTCTTTTAACGAGTCATTTAAAATGAGTCCTTTTTCCATGTTAACACAGCCTATTCCAGATTTTGAGGTTCCCTCCACCGGCAATAAGGTGTTCCGTCTATCCCAAACCCCAGGAAAAAATCTGGTAATTTATTTTTATCCCAAAGACGACACGCCAGGCTGCACTACTGAGGGCCAGCAGTTTCGCGACGCTTATACCGAATTCACCAAGCTCGACTGCGATATTGTGGGCATCTCGCGCGACAGCATCAAATCGCACGAGAACTTTAAGATGAAGATGGGTTTCCCTTTCGAGCTTTTGAGCGACGCTGACGAAACTGTCTGCAAGGTGTTCAACGTCATCAAAATGAAAAACATGTACGGCAAGCAGGTTCGTGGCATAGAACGCAGTACCTTCGTACTGGACGCGAAAGGGGCATTACAGAGGGAATGGCGAGGAGTCAAGGTTCCTGGTCATGTCCACGAAGTGCTGGAGTTCGTAAAAACCTTGCCAAGAGAGGAGTCATGAGCCCCAGGAAATCGGCTTCTCCCATTACAGCAGTCACTCGGTTGCGGGCCAATCCCAAGCTATTCGTACTCGACAGCAACGTGCTGATGCATGACCCCACCAGCCTGTTCCATTTTCAGGAACACGACATCTACATCCCCATGGTCACTCTTGAAGAGCTTGACAACAATAAGAAAGGAATGTCGGAAGTGGCTCGCAATGCCCGTCAGACAAGCCGTTTTCTGGATGAGATAGTCAGCAGCGCGGTAGCCGATATTGATGAGGGCATTTCGCTGGAATCGCATGGCAGCAAGAACGCAACCGGGCGGCTGTTTCTCCAGACACAGGCGATCAGTAGCGTGCTGCCTGTGCGGCTGGCGAGCGGCAGCGCCGATAACCAGATTATTGGCGTGGTGAAGTTTTTGCACGAGACCTGCCTGAGCCAAAGCGTCGCACTGGTTTCCAAAGACATCAACATGCGTATCAAGGCGCGTGCACTAGGGCTGGCGGCGGAGGATTATTTCAATGATAAAGTGTTGGAAGACACTGATCTCCTCTTTTCCGGCATAACGGAATTGCCATTGGATTTCTGGGACAAGCACGGCAAGGAAATGGAGTCATGGCAGCAATCCGGGCACACGTTTTATCGTGTGAGCGGCCCGCTGTGCACGAATTTCTTGGTCAATCAGTTTGTTTATCTGGAGCATGACAAGCCGTTCTATGCCCAAGTCACTGAGCACAGCGGCACAACCGCGGTTCTGCGAACGCTCAAGGATTACACCCACCACAAAAACAATATCTGGGGTATTACCGCGCGCAACCGCGAGCAGAATTTTGCACTCAATTTATTGATGAATCCGGAAGTGGATTTCGTCACGCTACTGGGGCAGGCAGGTACCGGTAAAACCTTACTTACCCTCGCCGCAGGCCTGATGCAGACGCTGGAGTACAAAGTATATTCAGAAATCATCATGACACGCGTCACCGTGCCGGTAGGCGAAGATATCGGCTTTCTACCCGGTACCGAGGAAGAAAAGATGACACCGTGGATGGGTGCGCTGGAAGACAATCTGGATGTCCTCAACAAAACCGATAACGACGCCGGCGAATGGGGACGCGCTGCCACACGTGACCTGATTCGCTCGCGCATCAAGATAAAATCGCTCAATTTTATGCGCGGGCGCACATTCCTCAATAAGTTTCTGATAATCGACGAAGCGCAAAATCTTACGCCCAAGCAGATGAAGACGCTCATCACCCGCGCGGGCCCCGCCACCAAGGTGGTATGTCTGGGCAACATTGCGCAGATAGACACACCTTATCTGTCCGAGGGAAGTTCGGGGTTGACCTACGTGGTGGATCGCTTCAAGGGATGGAATCACAACGGACATGTCACGCTACAGCGTGGCGAGCGTTCCAGATTGGCGGATTATGCGGCCGAAGTATTGTAGGGCAGCACGCCCGAGACTACGTTTCCACCTGATTTAAACAGCCTTCAGAGAATTACCAAATTTACAACGAAGCTGGACTACGCAGGCAGCCCGCGAAGCGAATGCTCACGAACGGGACTTTTAGTAATGCCCGGATTTGGCATAGCTCTCAAATCTTGTGTATTCGCCAAGGAAGGTAAGATCAACTTTGCCTATCGGACCGTTACGCTGCTTGCCTATGATGATTTCGGCAATTCCCTTGTCTTGCGTCTCCGGGTTATAGACTTCATCACGGTAGATAAACAGAATCAAATCAGCATCCTGTTCGATAGCACCGGATTCACGCAAATCTGACATTACCGGGCGTTTGTTCGGGCGCTGCTCCAGACTGCGATTCAATTGTGATAACGCTACCACGGGCACCTGTAATTCTTTTGCCAACGCTTTCAGCGAACGCGAAATTTCAGAAATTTCGGTCGCACGATTCTCGCCTTGGCTACTTGCGGACATTAGCTGCAAATAATCCACAACGATCAATCCCAGTTCGCCATGCTGGCGATGAAGCCGTCGCGCCCGCGCCCGCAGTTCCAGCGCGTTCAAGGCTGCGCTTTCATCGATGAATAGCGGCGCATCGCTCAGCTTACCCAGCGCATGGGTTAGCTTCGACCAGTCTTCATCCTGCAAACGGCCGGTACGCACTTTGTGCTGATCCAACCGCCCTACGGAACCCAGCATCCGCATTGCAAGCTGCGCGCCTCCCATTTCCATGCTGAATACCGCTACCGGTTTTGCCAACTCCAGCGCCACATGCTCGGCTATATTGAGTGCGAACGCGGTTTTGCCCATGGAAGGTCTGCCGGCGACAATGACCAGGTCGCCTGGTTGAAAACCGGAGGTTTTCTGATCAAGATCATGGAATCCGGTAGCAATGCCAGTTACATCACTGGGATTATCCTGATTGTAGAGCGTCTCGATACGCTCCACAACTTGCTTCAGGAGCGGCTGGATATCAACAAAGCCTTGTTTTCCTCGCGCGCCCGCCTCGGCGATTTCAAATACCTTGGCTTCGGCTTCGTCCAGCAGATTGGCGGCGGAACGTCCCGCGGGATTATATGATGAGTCCGCGATTTCCGCCCCGACTTGAGCAAGCCTGCGCATTACCGCACGTTCCCGCACAATTTCCGCGTAGCGGCGAATATTGGCCGCAGAGGGTGTATTTTGAACCATCACCCCAACGTAAGCTAATCCCCCGACGTTTTGCAGTTCGGCCGATATTTCAAGAGACTCTGCGACAGTCACTACGTCTGCTGGTTTGCTGTGCTCCACCAGTCTGCAAATATGGCGGTAAATAAGACGATGGTCCTGCCGGTAAAAATCATCCTCCGTGATAACGTCAGCCACTTTATCCCAGGCTTGATTATCCAGCATCAACCCACCCAATACCGACTGCTCCGCCTCAACCGAGTGCGGCGGCATTTTAATGGATTCAAGCAACTGGTCGTTGGTGGCCGCGGTGAGGAATTGAGCCATGAAATCCGTGGGAACGTTACGCGTATCTGAAAAATTCTACCACCCGGGAGGTGGTACGGAAGAAATAAAAAGTGGTGCCATCAGCTCCTTGAAATCCCTCAATAGATTCCCGAGGAGCACATTGTGGCGAAATCGGATGATTACTGGATTCACGACGAAAGTTATCGCCGGTTTTTTTGCTGCCAAGGCGTAAGCGCAACGAGCGATAGATTTACCGCTGCATCAAGGTGGGGCAATCTGCATGTTGCGGCTCCAAGGGCCGGTTTACCTCGTCAGCGTCTATTCAACTCACGAAGAAAACCGGCCATTCGCTACTATTTGCGTCCTCAGCCGTTAAGGCTCCATTTCCGCAAAATCCCTGTCGCACCATCTTTTGCCAAGACCGGATTTTATTCGGAGAAGCTCCCCGGCCGCCTATAGAAATGCCTCAGGAACCGCCCTCGCCCAGGACCGACACGACGACATGTGCCAGGACGTCACTGTGCAGCGCAATAGTCAACGGATGGTCGCCCACCTGCTTCAACGACCCTTGGGGCATACGTATCATTGACCGCTCAATCTCAAAACCCTGGGCCTTAAGCGCTTCCTCGATATCGGCGTTGGTGACCGAACCGAACAGCTTTCCATCCACTCCAGCTTTCTGGGTTATTTGTACCATTAATCCGTCCAGCTTGGCTGCCTGGACCTGAGCAGCGGCCAGGATCTCGGTCTGTGTTTTTTCCAGTTCCGCTCGCTTCGCCTCGAACTCGGCAATGGCGGTCTGCGTCGCACGCTTTGCTTTACCTTGCGGGATCAGAAAATTCCGCGCATAACCGTTTTTTACCTTGACGACATCGCCCAGCTGGCCTAGGTTGACAACTTTTTCCATAAGTATGATTTGCATGTTATTACTCCTCAGTGCAAATCAGTGTAAGGAAGCAACGCGAGAAAACGCGCACGCTCAATGGCAATACCCAACTGACGCTGGTAACGCGATTTAGTGCCAGTAATACGCGCGGGAATGATTCTGCCATTTTCGTTGATAAAATCCTTCAATAATTCGACATCCTTGTAATCTACCGTCTGAATACCTTCTGCAGTGAAGCGGCAGAATTTCCGGCGCTTGAACAAGGGGCGATTGGCTTTCTTGTCCTTTTCTTTGTCCTTGCTATCTTTCCGTCTTGAAGTAAAACGAGCCATAATTTTTTCCTGTTTCCGACTAAATGGGATCTATGTTGTTCACATGCAATACTAATTGTAAACTCATGCGGCTTTTTCTTGCTAGAAAACCGACCAACTTCATCCTGGCACCAGACGTTACACCAGCGACGGTTTCAGCCACCTGTGCCAGCGCAACCGCCGAAATTTCACACTCTACCTGGCGCGGTTTGCCTGCTTCGATTTGACGCGAGACATGGCTGATTTTGAATTCCGCCACTGCCACTCCCGCCGGTGTGTAACGAAGACTACCGATTTCGAATATCTTGCCGCAGATTACAACGTGATTGCAGTTCAATTAACTTGTCTGGCCTAAACTGCCCTAAGCGACGAGAGTTTCTCTAAGCTCATCCACCGCCGGCGAGGCGGATCTTGCCTTTTCTTCGCGCATCATCGGCGAAGGCGTAGTCACCGGCCCATCCATCCTAATGGTCAGGTGACGTAATATCGCATCGTTGAATTTGAACGCATGATCCAGTTCGTCCAGAGTTTCCTGGTCGCATTCGATGTTCATCAGCACATAGTGTGCCTTATGAACCTTTTGAATCAAATAGGTGAGCTGGCGGCGTCCCCAGTCTTCCAGGCGATGAATTTGCCCATTCTTGGCGGTTACCATGACACGGTACCGCTCAATCATCGCGGGCACCTGCTCGCTCTGATCGGGGTGAACAATGAAAACGATTTCGTAATGTCGCATGCAAGTCTCCTTATGGATAGAGCCCCCCGCGATGCGGATACGGTGGGGCAAGGGTTGAAGAGGTCGGTACTATACTGAACCAAGGAGAAAATATCAATCAGGAAAAGCATTTAAAGCTTGAAACAAATCAAGCACCCCGCCGCAAGCAACGTGTATTAACGCGCTTTTACAATCCGCTGGCTTTCAGCCAGCCTTCGCCCTATTATAAGGAGTGGGGAATTAAACCCGCAAAAATTAAGAAAATAAATCGGAATTTTAATTTCTGTCTTCCCGATAATCTCAGCACTGGCACGGGGCATTAAGAATATCACCACTTAAAAATGGACTTCGAGTGGCGTGAGCAAAACGTGAAGAGGATGATTATTCATATATGTCATATCGATGCGGAATGGCAGTTTTGCACGGGATGCAACGCGCACCACACACACATGGGGCTAAACACCCTAGT
>JBDTWQ010000255.1:0-3213 GCA_040006595.1 Nitrosospira sp. | reverse complement strand
ACTTATGAGCAAAGTAATATTTACGGACTTATGAAGCAAAGATTACTTCCTTGATAGAATTTTTTGTAGCACCTTAGCAAGCTCGCTCGGACCAAGGAAACAGAAATATATCCTCGTCTCCTCCCAAACCCCATGAAACATACCTATACCGTTATCGGCCTTGGCGTCTTTGGATCAACCATTGCCCTTGAACTCTCACGCCTTGGCAATGATGTTATCGGCATCGATCTTAATCCCGGCCTCGTCAGTGACATTGCCGATAGAATTACCCAGGCCGTGATAGCCGACGCACGCGATGAAAAAGTATTGCTCGACCTCGGCGTGCATGAATGCGACGGCGTGGTGATAGCCATCGGAGAGGATATTGAAGCCAACATCCTCGCGACCCTGATAGTCAAGAGCATGCCGAAACCCAAAGTATGGGCCAAGGCGCTCAATCCCAATCATCATAAAATTCTCGAGAAACTGGAAACCGACCATATCGTGCACCCCGAGCATGAAATGGGTTTGCGTCTTGCCCGCAGCATGATCTACCCTGAAGTCATGGATTACATCAGTCTCGGACACGACCAGTTTACGGTCGAGGTGCGTGCCTCGGATCGGCTTGCAGGGCAAAACATGGATGCGCTGCATCTGCCGGAGAATGATCTTCAGTGTTTGCTGATCAAGCATCTTAACGAGGTGATGCTGCCGCCCCCCCGCCAGTATGAGTTCGAGCTCAACGACAAAATCCTGCTGTTCGGCACCCTCGGCAACCTGCGTAAAATCACTAAGTACCTGTAATGCACGCCCCGCCGCACTCGCCATGGTTCCGGCAGGCAAAAAAACGATTCCTCGGTCTCTCGCCTCCTCGTGCCCTGGTCCTGTCCTATATCGGGCTCTCGATCCTCGGTACCCTCCTGCTGAAATTGCCGGGCGTCAGCCATCAGCCGACATCGTGGCTGCAGGCGCTGTTTACGGCCGTATCCGCTTCGACCGTTACCGGACTAGTCGTCGTTGATACCGGCACACACTTCACGTTGCTCGGACACTGGATACTGCTATTTCTGATGCAATGCGGCGGCTTGGGGCTGATGACATTCGGTATTATCGTCATTCATATGACCCAAGGCCAACTGGGACTGAAGCACCGCGCGGCGTTGCGCGAAACGTTCAACCACACCGGCAAAGGCGATGTGCGGCGTATCATGCTCTGGGCGATGGGTTTTACCGTGATCCTGGAACTGCTCGGGACCGCTTTTCTGGCCTTGCAGTGGGTGCCTGAAATGGGTTTGGGCAAAGGGCTGTTTTACAGTTTTTTTCATACCCTGGCAGCATTCAATAATGCCGGTTTTGCCTTGGCACCGGATAGCCTGATGGCATACGCGGGCAATCCCGTGGTTAACGTTGTTATTTCCCTGCTATTTATTTCAGGAGGAATTGGATTCGTTGTTATCGCCGACATCATCGACAAAAGGCATTTCAGGCAATTTTCGCTGCATACCAAGCTGATGCTGGTCGGCACGCTGGTTATCAACCTGGTTGCAATGATCGCAATACTGATACTGGAACACGGAAATCCCGCCACACTGGCCGCGCTGCCGGACTGGAGCGCAAAACTCTGGGCCTCCTGGTTCCAGGCTGTTACTCCGCGCAGCGCAGGGTTTAATACGCTGGATACCGGAGCGCTATTTCCATCCACTGCGTTTTTTATCATCGGATTGATGTTCATCGGAGGGGGAAGCGGCTCGACGGCCGGCGGGATAAAGCTCGGCACCTTTATGGTGGTATTGCTGGCGACATGGGCATTTTTGCGAGGGAGGGAACGACCTGTCGTATTCGGCCGCAGCATTCAGCTCGATATCATCCGTAAATCACTGGCGATCATCGTTATTTCGTTACTATGCGTCAGCACCGGTATATTTCTGCTGGCCATAACAGAAAGTGACAATTTCCTTGATCTGGCATTCGAAACCGTATCGGCAGCCGCCACGGTAGGGTTATCCAGAGGGATAACGGCTGATTTATCGGACGTCGGGCAATGCATCATTTTGGTGCTGATGCTAATAGGCCGGGTGGGGCCGCTGACAATCGCATTTACGCTGGCCAATACGCGTGGGGAAAGTATCCAGTATCCTGTCGGACAGGTAAATATCGGGTAGCATGATAGATACATTACCAGCGCCCACCCATGACCATCATGCGATGCCGGAAGTGTTTGGCGTCCTGTTTGACGGCCGCCAATTCGGACAGCGATATCCTCTCGCATCAGCAGTTTTTGCAGTGCGGCGCGCGCCACTTCGTCCAAGGCCGCTTCGACCCGTTGCTCCAGGCGTTGACGTTCAGCAGTGAGTGAGTTCCTGATAATTATTTGCAGTGTGGTGTAGCCAGGCCGCACGATGCGTCGACCGATCAGAAATGACATTAATTCGGTCAAGAAAAGAGAGTCACGCCAGTGCTCGCTTTCTCTGCCACATTCTCGAAAACAGCTCTCGTATCGAGCCGCCAAGACTATCGAGTTTCGAGAACAGCCAAAGTGACGTCTCCACCACCCATCGCACGCCGAAAGCCGTACCGACTTAGCCGCGCATCTCTAAACGTGCTTTAAATTCCGTTTTCTGAGTCGGCCCCAAATCGTAAAAACAGGGCCATATTCTCCCCTTCTGTTGTCATCAGATCCTCGACGAGCGGTATCCTTATTAAGCGCAATATCACTGTCGGCCAAGTGGTGCGCCCTTCCGATCAACTGTTCAAGATGGCCGATCTATCCTCGGTATGGGTGGTGGGCGACGTGCCGGAGCAAGTTGCTCACAATGTGAGAGTCGGTCAGCATGTGGAAATCCGTGTTCCAGCGCTGGACGGTGCGAGCTTCGATGGCAGAAACATATTCGTTGTTGATACGGAAAACCCGCTAAACCCGTACGGCGAAGGTATCAAAGCCGATGTTAAAACCTCAACGGCAAGCTCAAGCCTGCCATGCTGGCTACCTTGCAACCGATTTCTGCCGATTCCCGTCGAACTGGGTCCTGAAGTAGCCGACATGGCCCGGTACTGAAAGGGCTCGCCATTGAGCAGAGCACTGTGGCGAATGGCGTTTTTCACCTGGACAACGAGGGCAAGCTCGTCGAATTGGAGTAAAACATGTCCGAAATGTACCGCAGTAAAACATCGTCGATTTGTTTTTACCAGCAATGTGAAAGGTTAATAGAGCAATACAGCATGAGGCACCGAAAT
>JBDTWQ010000254.1:0-4691 GCA_040006595.1 Nitrosospira sp. | reverse complement strand
ATTTTGAGTCCCGTGCGTCTACCAATTCCGCCATCCCGGCAATGCTTTTTCAGGAAGGGCATTATTACTGAAAACATAGATCACGGCAACCTGACAAGTGAATCCAGGGTGCTTAGGTATAATATGCGCGATGAAAATTCAGGATTTCGATTTCGATCTTCCCTGTGAGTTGATCGCGCAGGCTCCAGCCGAGCAGCGGGCCAGCAGCCGCATGCTGCATCTGGAAGGTTCGAGCGGTGTGCTACGGGACAGAATGTTTGCCGATCTGCCCCAATATTTACGCGCCGGTGACGTGATGGTTTTCAACGATACCCGCGTCATCAAGGCGCGCTTATACGGTGTGAAAGGCAGCGGCGGCAGGGTGGAAGTGATGGTGGAGCGGGTGTTGGACGCCCATCACGCGCTGGCCGTCATACGCGCCAGCCACTCGCCGAAACCCGGTTCGAAGCTCTTGCTCGCGGATGCAATCGAGGTGACGGTGCTGGCACGCGAGCATGATATTTATACCTTGCGCTTCGAACATGAGAGTACGGTGATCGAGTTACTGGAACACTACGGTAGTCTGCCGCTGCCGCCCTACATTTCCCGGCCAGCGACAAGAACTGACGAGGCGCGCTATCAGACAGTCTACGCGAGACAGCTGGGTGCCGTCGCGGCGCCTACAGCGGGCCTGCATTTCGATGAAAGCATGCTGAAGACATTAAGCGAAATGGGCGTGGCGATTGCACAAGTGACGCTGCATGTTGGGTTGGGTACGTTCCAGCCCGTCCGGGTTGAGAACATCGCCGATCACAAAATGCACAAAGAAATGTTTCATGTGCCTCAGGAAACGGTGGAATCAATCCGGCGCGCGAAGGCTGGCGGTGGGCGGGTGCTGGCAGTCGGGACCACATCGCTGCGAGCGCTGGAAGCGGCCGCGGCCGGTCATGGCGAATTGAAATCGGGCCATGGCGACACTGATATTTTTATTACACCGGGCTACCGCTTGCGTGTGGTGGAACGTTTGCTGACCAATTTTCATTTACCTCGCTCAACCCTGTTGATGCTTGTGTCCGCGTTTGGCGGGCTGGAGAATATCCGCCACGCTTATCAACACGCGATAAATAAACGCTATCGCTTTTTCAGCTACGGCGACGCCATGCTGATTGAAAGACGGCCATAATACTGGAAACCCACCTATGAAATTTGAACTGCACCGCAGTGACGGCTTTGCACGTCGCGCCACTCTGACGCTGACGCATGGCGTGGTGGAAACTCCCGCATTCATGCCGGTGGGTACCTATGGTGCGGTAAAAACAATGTCGCCTGCGGAGTTGCGGGAAGTTAACGCGCATATTGTTCTTGGCAACACCTTCCATTTGTGGCTGCGCCCTGGTCTTGAAGTGATCGAGGCGCATGGCGGCCTCCACCGCTTCATGGGCTGGAACGGACCCATATTGACTGATTCCGGTGGTTTTCAGGTATTCAGCCTCGGCGTTCTGAGCAAGATTGCCGAGGAGGGAGTCAAATTTCGCTCGCCGGTGAATGGCGATGCGTGTTTTCTTACACCTGAGGAATCGATGCGCATTCAGCGCATACTCAATTCCGACATCGCGATGATATTCGACGAATGTACGCCTTACCCGGCGGACGAGCGGACAACGCTTGAGTCCATGGAATTGAGTTTGCGCTGGGCGGACCGCTCAAAACATGCGCATGATAATGATGGGATTAATCCCAATGCATTGTTTGGCATCGTCCAGGGCGGAATGTATGAGGATCTCCGCGAAAAATCGCTTTCGGGATTGCGGGATATCGGTTTCGATGGTTACGCCATCGGCGGGCTCTCGGTGGGCGAGCCCAAGGATGACATGCAGCGCATTCTCAAACATATTGCGCCACAATTACCCTCCGACCGGCCGCGCTACCTTATGGGTGTAGGAACGCCGGCGGATATTGTCAACGCCGTAGCGCAGGGAGTGGATATGTTTGACTGCGTGCTCCCCACGCGCAATGCACGCAATGGCTGGTTGTTTACGCGCAACGGAGTGATCAAGCTGCGCAACAGTCAATACCGCCTGGATACAGCGCCGCCGGATGCGCAATGCGGCTGCTATACTTGCCGTCATTTTACCCGCGCTTATCTGCATCATTTGCAACGGATCAACGAAATCCTCGGCTCACGGCTCAACACGCTGCACAACCTATACTACTATCAGCAATTGATGGGCGAAATCCGCGTCGCTATCGAGAACGGGATGTTCGAGGAATATGCGCAAGAATTTCAAGCCCGCGCCGCATCATGCTAAAATGCACCCCTTTTGAAACTATCATCGGAGAAATGCCATGTTGATTAGCGAAGCCTTCGCCCAGGCCGCCGCTCCTGCCCAGTCGGGTGCGGATTTAATGAGCCTGCTGCCGCTGATCGGTATATTCGCCGTATTTTACCTCCTCCTGATTCGTCCCCAGCAGAAGCGCGCCAAAGAACAGAAACTGATGATAGAGGCGCTCCAAAAGGGGGATGAGGTAGCGACCACAGGTGGCGAGTTAGGGCGTGTGGTCAAGGTTAGCGGGAATTACGTAACACTGCAAATTGCCGAGAATGTGCATGTCATCATGCAGAAGACAGCCATTCAGACCCTGCTGCCAAAAGGAACGCTCAACAGCATCGAGAAGGAATAATTGTGATCCCGGCAAGGTAAGACTGCAATGGAGGTACCGGTGGAGTCTCGCGTCCTCTTTTCCTTCGTATCTACCCCCAAGACCTAATCCTAAATCTGGCAGTTGATCACTCATGTTTCAATTCATTTTTTAGTTAAGCACCATGATCCGTAATCACTTTTTGCCCCACTTGAACATCCCCTTTTTGATGAACTCGCTCCAACCGCTGGATCTAGGATGAACCGCTACCCCGCCTGGAAATACCTGATTATCGCGATTTCGATACTACTCGGACTGCTCTACACTCTACCGAATTTTTATGGTGAATCGCCAGCAGTGCAGGTTTCGCCGTTACGCGCCACAGCCAAGGCTGATACCGCGCTGCTGCAGCGAGTTGAAGAAGCGTTAAAGAAGGCCAATCTCGCCACAAGTGGAATTCTTCTTGAGTCTAGCGGCGTCAAAGTACGCTTTGCCGACACCGATACGCAGATCAAGGCCAAGGATATGCTTCAGTCGGCGCTCGGTAACGGCTATATGGTAGCGCTGAATCTCCTTCCCAATTCTCCTCGATGGTTGACCAGCATCGGCGCATTGCCCATGTATCTGGGACTTGATCTGCGCGGCGGGGTACATTTCATGTTGCAGGTGGACATGCACGGCGCGCTCTCCAAAGCGCTTGACCGCTATAGTGCTGATATACGCAGCAGCTTGCGCGAACAAAAAATTCAGTATGCCGGACTCGATAAGGATAGTGCAAAGGTCACTGTCAGATTTCGTGATCCCGAATCGCGCGCCAAAGCCGAAGCCGAACTCAACAAGACGTATCCCGATTTAAGCTTGCGCGAGCAAAATGTAAGAGATGAATTCTATCTCACCGCCACGCTAAAGCCGGAGGCACAGAAACGTATAGCGGATTCCGCCGTGCAGCAGAACATCACCACGCTGCGAAACCGTGTAAACGAACTGGGTGTGGCCGAGCCCATTATTCAACAGGCCGGCGCTGACCGTGTGGTCGTGCAATTGCCCGGGGTACAGGATACCGCCAAAGCCAAGGATATTCTGGGGCGTACCGCCACGCTGGAAGTGCGCATGGTGGATGAGGAGCGTGATATGGCCGCGGCATTGCGCGGGCAGGTTCCGTTCGGTTCCGAGCTTTACAATGAGCGCGGCGGTGGTCCGTTACTGGTGAAAAAACAGGTAGTACTGACGGGTGATCGCATCAATGACGCTCAGGCCGGTTTTGACAACAACAATCAACCGGCAGTGCATCTTAATCTCGATAACAACGGCGCGCGAATTTTCCGGCAGTTGACACACGATAACGTCGGGAAGCGCATGGCAATTCTGCTGATCGAGAAGAACCAGGCGGAAGTCATTACAGCGCCGGTGATCCGCGAGGAAATCGGTGGTGGGCGGGTGCAGATAAGCGGGCGCATGTCCACGGAGGAAGCCAGGGACGTAGCGCTGTTATTGCGTGCCGGCGCATTGGCTGCACCCATGGACATCATAGAAGAGCGTACGGTGGGTCCCAGTCTTGGTGCCGACAATATTTCACGCGGATTCAATTCAACGCTATATGGCTTTACCGCGATTGCCATTTTCATGTCTGTTTATTATGTGATGTTCGGCTTTATTTCAGTGGTAGCGTTGGGAGTAAACCTGCTGTTGCTGGTAGGCCTTCTCTCGATTTTACAGGCCACGCTGACGCTCCCGGGTATGGCGGCAATCGCGCTCACGATAGGAATGGCAATCGATGCGAATGTGTTGATTAATGAACGCGTCCGCGATGAGCTGCGCAATGGTATGCCGCCGCAAGCGGCGATTAATGCGGGATACGAACGGGCATTTGGCACCATACTCGATTCCAATATCACTACGTTGATCGCCGGTATCGCATTATTTGCGTTTGGTTCCGGTCCTGTGAAGGGATTTGCCGTGGTGCTATGTTTAGGCATATTAACCTCAATGTTCAGCGCGATAATAGTCTCCCGCAGCATGGTCAATCTGGTATATGGCAATCGTCGCAAGCTGGAGCGAGTCTCCATTGGTCA
>JBDTWQ010000253.1:0-5713 GCA_040006595.1 Nitrosospira sp. | reverse complement strand
CAGCTCCCCGGTATCGATAACCTTCTATACTACGATTCCACCAGCACGAACGACGGGCACATGACGATGCGGCTCACGTTCGAAATCGGGACTGACGTCGATATCGCACAGGTTCAGACGCAAAACCGGCAACGCCTTGCCGAGCCCCAGTTGCCGGACGAAGTCATTCGCCAGGGCATCACCGTAAAAAAAACGTCACCGGATATGCTGGCGGTCATTGCGCTGAGCTCCACCGACCCCCGATATGATACCGTATTTCTTTCAAATTATGCCCTGCTCAGAATCCTCGATAGCGTAAAACGGCTTCCTGGTGTCGGAGATGCCATCATCTTTGGTGGTCAAAATTACTCCATGCGGCTAATTCTTGACCCCGTCCGTATGGCCCAACTCGATCTCACACCGACTGAAATTGCGGCCGTCGTCCGCGAGCAAAATCGGGACTTCCCCGCCGGAAGAATAGGCCGTGAGCCCACGCCTCTAGGTACGGAACTCACTATCCCGGTAATTACGCGCGGCCGAATGAGCGAAGTCAAGGAATTCGAAGACATGATCGTCCGGGCTTATCCGGATGGGTCCATGGTCCGGATGCGGGATGTGGCACGAGTGGAATTGGGAGCCCAATCTTACGATCTTGAGGGACGATGGAATGGGAAACCCAATACCTTTCTCTTGACGTTTCTCGCTCCGGGAGCCAATGCGCTCGACACTGCTCAACGAGTCCGCCAGGAAATGGATAAACTGGCAAAAATGTTTCCGCCAGGTGTGTCTTATGACATTCCATATGACACAACCATATTCATCGACGTCTCTATCAAGGAGGTGGTAAAGACCCTCATTGAAGCAACGTTCCTGGTCATCCTCGTCGTCTTCCTTTTCTTGCAGAGCTGGCGTGCGACGCTCATCCCGGCCATCGCCGTTCCCATTTCACTCATCGGAACCCTTGCGGGCATGGAAGTACTAGGATTCTCAATCAATACGCTCACCCTGTTTGGCATGGTCCTCGCTATCGGCATCGTGGTCGACGACGCGATCGTGGTGGTGGAAAACGTAGAGCGGCATATGACCCAGGGTGGCCTGTCACCCAAGGATGCGGCAAAAAAAGCGATGGACGAAGTGAGCGGACCGGTGATTGCAATCGTCCTGGTGCTTGGGGCGGTATTTGTGCCAGTCGCCTTTTTGGGAGGGATTACGGGGGAGCTATATAAGCAGTTTGCAATCACCATTGCCCTGTCTGTCGCCATTTCAGGATTCGTGGCGCTAACCCTCAGCCCTGCATTGTGCGCACTGGTCCTCAAGCCAGGCCACGGCTCCCCCAAGGGATTCTGGAAGATGTTCAACCAGTCTTTTGATTGGGTGCAGACCCGCTATGTCGAGACTGTTGGAATTGTCCTCAAACGATCGATCATTGCCCTGGCAGTCTTCGGAACACTCGTATTCGTGATCCTTGGTCTGTTCAAAACCATTCCGGGTAGTTTTCTCCCGGAAGAAGACCAGGGCTATTTTATTACTATCGTCCAGCTGCCGGATGGTGCTTCGCTGACACGGACGACCGAGGTTTTGAGCCAGGTAGAAAGTTATTTCCAATCGATTGGAGCCGTCCATTCGACAGATACTCTGGCTGGCCAGAACTTTGTGTTCGGCACCCGCGGAACGAATCAGGCAACGATGTTCATCCCGTTGAACCATTGGGATACGCGGAAGGACGCAAATGAGCAGGTTCCGGGCCTTATTGCAGCGGCCTTCCAGGAATTCGCCAAAATACCTGAAGCATTGATCCTGGCTTTCAATGCTCCGTCTATCCGTGGGCTCGGTTCCACGGGTGGCTTTTCGCTTCAGTTGCAAGACCCCAGCGGGGGCGATTTCTCCGAGTTTGCTGCCGTCGCCCAGGAATTTGTAGCCAAGGCCATTGAACATCCCGCGATCGCAGCTGCCAGCACCAATTTTCGCGTCAGCGCTCCCCGGCTTTATGCCCAAGTGGATCGAGAGCGGGCCAAAGCACTGGGTGTACCCATTTCTGAAGTTTTCGACACCATGCAGGCTTATTTTGGGAACCTGTATATCAACGATTTTGTGAAATTTGGCCGTGTCTACCGGGTTCAGACGGAAGCATTGCCCGAATACCGGTCCAGCCCCGACGATATCAGCAAGATATATGTTCGCGCCCAAAATGGTACAACACGCACGATGATCCCGCTGGATTCAGTCGTTACTACCGAGTTTAACAGCGGACCAGACCCGGTTACCCATTTCAATGGATTCAATACCGCACTCGTGTTGGGAGGTGCTGCGCCAGGTTATAGCTCAGGGCAAGCACTTGAAGCGCTGGAGCAGGTAGCGGATGAAATCCTGACGCCAAAGGGGTATGCGATCGATTGGAGCGGGATCTCCTTCCAGGAACGCAAGGCTGGCGGACAATCCATCCTCGTATTTGGCTTTGCTTTACTCATGGTTTTTCTGGTGCTGGCGGCCCTGTACGAAAGCTGGTCCATCCCGTTCGCGGTCGTTCTTGCGATACCTTTCGGGATCTTGGGAGCATTGCTGGCCATCTGGACACGGGGACTGACCAATGACATTTATTTTCAGATTGGATTAGTGACGCTGATCGGCCTGGCCGCTAAAAATGCGATCCTGATCGTAGAGTTTGCCAATCAGCGATATGTTGCGGGCGAATCGCTGGAGGATGCCGCGCTCGACGCCGCACGTCTTCGTTTTCGACCTATCATAATGACATCGATGGCTTTTATTCTGGGTGTGTTTCCGCTTGTAGTGGCTTCCGGAGCTGGTGCGGCCAGCCGGAATTCTATCGGGACGGGAGTATTCGGCGGAATGCTGGCTGCCACATTCCTGGCTATCTTTTTTGTACCCCTTTTTTTTGCGATGATTGGAAAGGTGGCTCGGCGAAGCAAGCGTTCAACGGCAGAAACGCGGCAGCTTACGGCTAACGATTCCTCTTCCAAAAAAGAGCAATCCTGACTTGGCTCCCACCCTTCTTATAACCCTGCAGCTTTTGCTCGATGTCGAATTTGCGGGTGTATCAACACCGGCATCTGTCTTCAACGCTACTGGGCGCTGGCCCGGGGTTGGTAAGCGGTATGAGCGGCCACCTTATGTATATCTGCGACCAGAAACAGGTAGGCCCAATGGGGGAAATTCTATACTCAGCAATTCTTATTATGTTGCTCCGGTACCACTGGCATCAACCCCGGGGCTTCTTTCAGCAGGAATTCTCTGAATGCCTGTGCTACGCTCGAAAGACGCTTGTTTTTTCGGTGCACGACGTGCCAGTGGCGCATGATGGGAAAATCCTGCACGTCCAGAATTTTCAGCCGCTTCGTTTCCAACTCCAGCTCAGCGGTATGCAATGACATGATGCCAAGCCCCATTCCCGCTTGTACCGCTTGTTTGATCGCCTCGTTGGTATCCGTTTCCATGCCTCTGTTGAGGGAAATATGGTGCGCGGCAAAAAAACGCTCCATTGCTCCGCGGGTCCCCGAGCCGGGCTCGCGCACCAGGAAGGTTTCCTGCCCCAGCCTTTTTACGGGAATACGGTGAACCTTGCATAAAGGATGATTCGATGGTGCAATGACCACCAGCGGATTCTCCATGAACGATTCCGTGGCGATGTCCAGACCTTCCGGGGGCTGTCCCATAATGGCAAGATCGATAATATTGTCCGACAATTGCTTTAATACGATTTCCCGATTAGAAACATTAAGACTGACGGTAATGCCGCTATAGCGCTGACAAAACTTGGCCAGCAGATGTGGAGCAAAATAATTTGCCGTACTTACCACCGAGATATTGAGCTTGCCCCGTTCAAGACCTTTCAACTGATCCAGCGCAAGTTCCATGTCGGCCAGTTGTTGCGAGATTGCCTTGCTATAATGGTAAAGTTCACGCCCGCAATCGGTAGGATAGATTTTCTTTCCCATCTGTTCAAATAGGGGCAGGCCTATATTCTCTTCCAACTGTTTGATTTGCATGGAAACTGCAGGCTGGCTCAAATGGAGTTCCTCGGCGGCGCGAGAGAAACTCAAGTTGCGGGCAACCGATTCGAAAACTTTTAATTGCCGCAGGGTAAAATGCAGCATAATCTACTTCCACCTGATTGATTGTGGGTTCCTAGTAACTTCTTAGTCGTTATCTATAAGTAAAATGTTATCATAACAATCAAAACATGTGACTGTTGTTTATGATAATTACAATTACAATTCATCCGTAGCACCCTTTATTTACCTTACGAGGAGAATTAATATGAGTCAAGAACTAAAAGGCAAGGACCGCTATAAATCCGGCGTACTGCCATACAAAAAAATGGGTTACTGGGATTCCGATTATGTACCTAAGGATACGGACATCATTGCCTTGTTCCGTATCACACCCCAGGAGGGAGTGGATCACGAGGAAGCTGCCGCTGCTGTCGCCGGCGAATCTTCCACCGCAACCTGGACCGTGGTATGGACTGACCGGCTGACCGCCTGCGAACTCTACCGCGCCAAGGCCTACCGTTCTGAACTGGTGCCCAATACCGGTCCCGGAACCAAGAACGAAGCCCAGTATTTCGCTTATATCGCCTATGATATGGACTTGTTCGAGGGAGGTTCCATCGCCAACCTGACCGCCTCAATTATCGGTAACGTATTTGGTTTCAAAGCCGTGAAAGCGCTCCGCTTGGAGGATATGCGCATCCCGGTCGCCTACCTGAAAACTTTTCAAGGCCCTGCCACCGGTGTTGTGGTGGAGCGTGAACGCCTCGACAAGTTTGGCCGGCCGTTGCTGGGCGCCACCACTAAACCGAAATTGGGGCTCTCCGGCCGCAATTACGGACGCGTGGTGTACGAAGGCCTTAAGGGTGGTCTCGACTTCATGAAAGACGACGAAAACATCAATTCGCAGCCCTTCATGCACTGGCGCGACCGTTTTCTCTACTGTATGGAAGCGGTTAACAAGGCTTCCGCCGCTACGGGTGAAGTCAAAGGCCATTACCTGAACGTAACCGCAGGTACCATGGAAGAAATGTACGAGCGCGCCGAATTCGCCAAGTCGCTTGGCTCCGTCATCGTCATGATTGATCTGGTGATCGGCTACACCGCGATTCAATCGATGGCCAAGTGGTCGCGCAAAAACGACATGATTCTGCACCTGCACCGCGCCGGCAACTCGACCTACTCGCGCCAAAAAAATCATGGTATGAACTTTCGCGTGATATGCAAGTGGATGCGGATGGCGGGTGTGGATCACATTCACGCCGGCACGGTCGTTGGCAAGCTCGAAGGCGACCCGCTCATGATCAAGGGCTTCTACGATACCCTGCTCGACACACATACCCCGCAAAATCTCGAACGCGGCCTGTTCTTCGAGCAAGACTGGGCTTCGCTGAACAAGGTTATGCCGGTTGCTTCGGGCGGCATTCACGCCGGCCAGATGCACCAGTTGCTGCATTATCTTGGCGAAGATGTGATACTGCAGTTTGGCGGCGGCACCATCGGTCACCCGATGGGCATACAAGCTGGCGCGGTTGCCAATCGCGTTGCGCTGGAAGCGATGATACTGGCGCGCAACGAAGGTCGCGACTATATGAAAGAAGGTCCCCAGATTCTCGAGGCAGCCGCCAAGTGGTGCACGCCGCTTAAGCAAGCGCTTGAGACATGGAAGGACATAACCTTCAATTACGAATCCACCGACACCGCCGATTTCGTGCCCTCAACCACGG
>JBDTWQ010000252.1:0-4229 GCA_040006595.1 Nitrosospira sp. | reverse complement strand
CCCGCGAAGCGGGGATCGGGCAGCGCAGGGGATGCCGCGACCGCGTTTCATGGCCCCCGCATCCCGCTACGGGGTCGCACCTTCGGAAGGCACTGCTCCGCCCTTCGCGGTCGCACCATTCCGCGTCGTTGCGCCTTGTCCCGCACCCCCAAAAACCGTACACTTCACCCCGTCCAACTACCGGATTTAGGATGAATCCTCTCGAACTTGTTACCAGGCTACGTACTTTCCTGCCACCTGAAGCGGTGCTTTATGAGACTGAGGACCTGAGGCCTTATGAATGCGATGGTTTGTCGGCATACCGGCAAACGCCGATGATCGTGGCGCTGCCGCAAACCGAAGAAGAAGTGGTTGAAATTCTTCGGGTTTGTCATGCAGCGAAAACTCCGGTAGTGGCGCGCGGAGCGGGTACCGGCTTGTCTGGCGGTGCCCTGCCCCACGCGGAGGGTATTCTACTATCACTCGCCAAATTGAAACGCATACTCGGAGTTGACCCTGCGGCGCGTACCGCCCGGGTGCAACCGGGGGTGCGCAACCTTGCCATCAGCGAAGCAGTAGCACCCTATGGTCTCTATTATGCGCCCGATCCTTCATCACAAATTGCCTGCTCCATTGGCGGCAACGTGGCAGAAAATTCGGGAGGTGTCCACTGTCTGAAATACGGACTCACAGTGCACAATATCCTCAAGCTGCGGGTGGTAACCATTGAGGGTGAGATTCTCGAAATCGGCGGCGAGAGCCTGGATTCCCCGGGCTACGACCTGCTGGCGCTCATGACCGGCAGTGAAGGCATGCTGGGCATCGTTACCGAAGTTATTGTGAAACTCACGCCGAGACCGGAAAAAGCCCAGGTGGTCATGGCCGCCTTTGATGACATACGCAAGGCGGGAGACGCGGTGGCCAACGTGATCGGCGCGGGCATTATTCCAGCCGGCATGGAAATGATGGATAAAATCACCACTCACGCAGTTGAGGAATATGTCCATGCCGGTTACAACCTTGAGGCGGCCGCTATCCTGTTATGCGAATCCGACGGCACCGTGGAGGAAGTCGCTGAAGAAATCCAGCGCATTGATGAGATCATGAACCAGAGCGGCGCGACTGAAATCAGAACGTCCCGTGATGAAGCCGAGCGGCTCAGGTTCTGGGCCGGGCGCAAAGCTGCGTTTCCGGCAGCAGGTCGCATTTCACCCGATTATTACTGCATGGACGGCACTATCCCGCGCAAGAGTCTTGCGAACGTATTGTCCGGTATTGAGGCGCTCTCTGCCGAATACGGCCTGCGTTGCATGAATGTCTTTCATGCTGGCGATGGTAATCTGCATCCCTTGATTCTTTACGATGCCAACCAGCCTGGCGAACTGAAAATGACCGAGGAGTTCGGCGCAAAAATACTTCAAATGTGCATTCAGGCCGGGGGAACCATTACCGGCGAGCATGGAGTCGGCATCGAAAAAATTAATGAAATGTGTTCGCAATTTAAAGCGGGGGAACTCGAAACGTTCCATGCGGTAAAGGCAGCATTCGATCCTCACGGCCTGCTGAATCCCGGAAAGGCCGTTCCGACCCTGCGCCGTTGCGCCGAACATGGCGCGATGCATGTGCATCGGGGTGAGGAAAAGTTCGCCGGGTTGCCGAGGTTTTGAAAGATTGATTTATTCGCGTCCTTCGCAGTCTAATTAAGCCCATGCAATATCTCATCGATCAGTTTTCGGATACGATCCGCGCTGCCGCTGGCCATAAAATCCCGTTATGCATACGCGGCGGGGGCAGCAAGGACTTTTATGGCAGCCGCATAGCAGGCCGGAATGGCGATGTTCTCGATGCTACCGGGTACGCAGGGATGGTGGATTATGAGCCGACCGAACTGGTGGTGACGGCGCGTGCCGGTACGCATCTGGCCGATCTTGAAAGGGAATTGCGTAAGCACGGGCAGATGCTGGCGTTCGAGCCACCGCATTTTGGTTCTGCCGCCACGCTCGGCGGCTGTGTCGCCGCTGGGCTGTCTGGTCCACGCCGGGCATCCGCCGGCGCAGTACGCGACTTTGTGCTGGGGGTGCGCATGCTTGACGGCAAAGGAGATGATTTGAATTTTGGCGGGCAGGTAATGAAAAATGTCGCAGGTTACGACATCTCGCGTTTGATGACAGGTTCAATGGGAACGCTGGGCTTGTTGCTGGAGATTTCGCTCAAAGTGCTGCCGCTGCCGGCGATGGAGCTTACGCTGCGTATTCCGATGACGGAAGCTGAAGCCATTAACCGAATGAACCTGTGGGCAGGTAAACCGCTGCCGATTTCTGCAACCTGCTTTTACGATAGCGCGCTTACTTTAAGACTTTCCGGCGCTGAACCCGCTGTACGCGCGGCTCATACCAAACTGGGTGGCGAAGAAATAGATGACGGCGCAGACTTCTGGGAATCGGTACGGGAACAGACGCACCCGTTTTTTCAGTCGGCAAAATCAATCTGGCGCCTATCCATAAAATCGACTACCCTGCCATTGCCGCTACCGGGAAAGCAATTAATCGAATGGGGCGGGGCGCTCCGCTGGTGGGCAAGTGAGGAAGATATGGATGCTGAAGCCATGCGTATAATGGTGAGGGCCGCGGGGGGGCATGCCACATTGTTTCGCAGCCAGGAGTTGTACGCTGCCGTATTTCATCCCCTCGCGCCGGAGATGATGAATATCCATCGCCGTTTAAAGGAAAAATTCGATCCAATGGGGATACTCAATCCTGGCCGGATGTATCCCCAATTCTAGATAATGCAAACCAGACTCGCTGCTTTCATTAAGGATTCTCCCGAGGGGCAAGAAGCCGAGGCGATAATCCGCAATTGTGTTCATTGCGGTTTCTGTCTCGCCACCTGTCCGACCTACCAGTTGCTGGGCGATGAGCTGGATAGTCCTCGCGGACGCATTTACCTGATGAAGCAGATGCTGGAAGGCGAGCCGGTTACGCAAAAAACCCAGCTGCATCTCGACCGCTGCCTTACTTGCCGGGCCTGCGAGACGGTTTGTCCATCTGGTGTGCGCTATGGGCGGCTGGTGGATATCGGCCGTGGCATTGTTGAAAAAAAGGTGGGCCGCAGTGTGGTGGCTGGTGCTATGCGATACGCACTGCGTCAGGCGTTACCCCATCCCGGGATGTTTGCACCGTTGCTGAAATTGGGACGGGGTGTTCGGCCATTACTTCCGGGTAGCCTCAAAGATTCGATACCACCGCCCCTGCAAAGAATGAACAAAATGCAATCTGCGGAAACGTGGCCGTCGGCGCGGCACATACGCAGGATGCTATTGCTTGATGGCTGCGTGCAACCGGCACTGGCGCCCACTATCAATGTCGCCACGGCGCGAGTACTGGATAAGCTCGGCATATCTTTGATCAAAGCGGAAAATGCAGGCTGCTGTGGTGCGGTTTCTTACCATCTCAATGCCCAGCAGGAGGGATTGGATTACATGCGCCGCAACGTGGATGCCTGGTGGCCATATGTAAAAAATGGAGCAGAAATTGATACCACTCAAGGACTGCAGGGGGCGGGAGGCGTAGAAGCTATCGTCATTACCGCCAGCGGTTGCGGCGTGACAGTAAAGGAATATGGCCATTTGTTGCGTCATGATGCGGCCTATGCGGAAAAGGCAGCACGTATTTCGGAATTGTCCAGGGATATCAGCGAAATTCTTGAAGCTGAAACCCCCACGCTGCTTCCTCTTCTCAACAGCTTGCCAGTTGATACCAAAAAATCAACAATTGCTTTCCATTCCCCTTGTACGCTGCAACATGGCATGCAAATTCGCGGTGTAGTTGAGAAGATTATGATTGCCGCGGGTTTTGAATTGACTGTTGTGCCGGATGCTCATCTTTGTTGCGGATCGGCGGGGACGTATTCCATTCTGCAGCCCGAATTGTCGCAGCAACTCCTGAAAAATAAAGTCATGGCGCTGGAGTCAGGCGATCCCGTCCGCATTGCTACTGCGAATATCGGTTGTCTCATGCACGTGCAAAGCGGTACATCGTTACCAGTCAATCATTGGATCGAGATATTGGACGAGAAACTCTTGAGGGCATAAGTGTTTATATTTTCCGACAAGGAGTAAGAGTGTGTTCATGCCCGAATTCTCGCCGCGAATTTTGAGCCGATAGCGATGGTATCTGATACGGTTGTCTTCATCTTCTTCCGTGATCTATCCCCGTGATAGAGGCAGGCGCCGGAGTTTTGCTTTTTACCTG
>JBDTWQ010000251.1:0-3360 GCA_040006595.1 Nitrosospira sp. | reverse complement strand
GTCTGGCACCAGATTGGATCACCGCCTTGAAGTTTCAGCCAGATGGTATTTAGACTTCAACACGATTAACGCCGGACAACCTAAAGATCGGGGATAAGCACCGCAGCACCAGTCAGTTTTCCTTCCCTCAGCCTTGTCAAAGCAGTATTGGCCTGACTTAACGGCAGGGACTCCGTCGTGACCCTGATTGGCACCTTCGGCGCCAATGCCAAAAATTCCTCAGCATCCCCGCGGGTGAGATTAGCGACCGATACAAGACGCTTTTCGCGCCATAAAATATCGTAGGGAAAAGCAGGAATGTCGCTCATGTGAATGCCACCACAGATTACGATTCCGCCAGGACGGATGGCGCGTAGCGCGGCAGGCACCAAAGCGCCTATCGGTGCGAAGATAATGGCAGCGTCGAGTTCTTCAGGCGGTATCGTATCTGATCCCCCTACCCACATCGCCCCCATTCTGCCGGCAAAATCCTGCGCCGCTGTATCGCCAGCACGCGTAAACGCAAATAATTTTTTCCCCTGATAGCGCAGAAGCTGAGCCACAATGTGAGCTGCGGCGCCGAAACCATAAATACCAATCCGCTCGGCGTCTCCGGCCATTTTAAGCGCCCGATAACCAATGAGTCCGGCGCATAACAAAGGTGCCGCCTCGACATCACTATAATTGTCGGGAATGCGGAAACAATAACGCGCGTCAGCGACGGTATATTCCGCATAACCGCCATCGATTTGATAACCAGTAAATTTGGCGCTTTCGCATAAATTTTCATGGCCACTGCGGCAGTAGCGGCACTGACCACAGGTCCAGCCCAGCCAGGGAATACCAATCCGTTCCCCAATTGAAAAATTGGGGACATTTGTTCCGCAAGATACCACCCGGCCCACGATTTCATGGCCAGGAATAATGGGTAACTTTGGTTTGGGCAATTCGCCGTCAACAACGTGTAAATCCGTGCGGCATACGGCGCAGGCTGCGATCTTGACCAATAACTGATCCGGGCCCGGCTGTGGACATGGTAGGCAGCGCATATTCAGCGCTTGTCCCGGCTCATCCAGCACCATCGCATGCATGGAATTATTTAATTGGGACATGGCACCACCGATGGTCTACGGGAGGCAATCGAGAAGATGATTACCTGGAACCCTGAACACGCATAATTCTTGCGTACGGTCGCTGGTATGAGAAAAACGGAACAGCTGAGTTATGCCAAGCATTTAAGATGGATACTCGATTAGAGACGCACCTGAAATCATTGGAGTAAGTGGCGGAGAGAGAGGGATTCGAACCCTCGATAAGCCTTTTGAGCCTATACTCCCTTAGCAGGGGAGCGCCTTCGACCACTCGGCCATCTCTCCACAGAAGAGTCATTAGGATAGCGGTTTACAACTCCGCGGTCAAACAATGGCTCGTAGTATTCCGCAGTGTTTCACGCAGGATTCAGGATACCTGATCCAATTCAAAAATCTTGTGCAGCACTCGTACCGCGAGCTCCATGTATTTCTCTTCCACCACCACGGAAATCTTTATCTCGGAGGTGGAAATCATCTGGATATTGATACCTTCTTCCGCCAGGGCACGAAACATTTTGCTGGCAATACCGACATGCGAACGCATTCCCACCCCTACTACCGATACCTTGGCTATTCTGTCGCCGCCAATTACACCGCGTGCGCCAATATGGGGTTGCACCTGATTCTTCAGGATATCCATGGTTCGAGCGAATTCACTACGATTTATGGTAAATGAGAAATCTGTCATACCGTCATGACCGACATTCTGGATAATCATGTCCACATCGATATTGGCATCGGCTACCGGGCCAAGGATTTGGTAAGCAATGCCAGGACGATCCGGCACACCGAGCACAGTAATCTTCGCCTCATCACGATTGAACGCAATACCTGAAATAATCGCCTGTTCCATGTTTTTGCCTTCCTCGAAAGTAATCAGAGTCCCCTCGCCTTCTTCCTCGAAACTGGAGAGCACCCGCAACCTGACCTTATATTTACCAGCGAATTCCACTGAACGAATTTGCAGCACCTTGGACCCAAGGCTTGCCATTTCGAGCATTTCCTCAAAAGTGATAGTCCTGAGTTTTCGGGCTTCAGGGACGATGCGCGGGTCTGTCGTGTAAATACCATCCACATCGGTGTAAATCTGGCATTCTTCGGCATTAAGCGCCGCCGCTAATGCCACACCGGTTGTATCAGATCCGCCGCGGCCCAGTGTGGTAATGTTGCCGGCTTCATCGACTCCCTGGAATCCGGCTACCGCCACAACATAGCCGGCATCAAGATCGGCGCGTATTTTATCCTCGTCAATTTTTAGTATGCGTGCTTTAGTAAAGGCGTTGTTGGTAAGTATTCTCACCTGCGAACCGGTATAGCTCTTTGCTTTGATACCCAGATCCATAAGCGCCATTGACAGCAGAGCAACGGAAACCTGCTCGCCGGTAGAAACCATAACATCCAGTTCGCGCGGATCGGGATGAACCTGAAATTCCCTGGCCAAGGCAATAAGGCGATTGGTTTCCCCGCTCATGGCAGAAACCACTACTACGACCTGGTGGCCTTGAGATTGAAATTTTGCTATTCGACGGGCAACATTTTTAATGCGCTCAGTGCTGCCCACCGATGTTCCGCCGTATTTTTGAATAATAAGTGTCACGATTATCGACGCTTTATGTTGAGAATAAGGAACTCTGCCGCAAATAAAGAGGTCTGATATGTTGAATCAATTACGACGTTGCAAGCACCGGAGATTTAGCGCTGAGAATATACGAATATTACCCGATTACCGGAAAGAAAACTAAATATATGCAATAATGATAATAAGCTAGCCATCATAAATATCAAACAGGAGGCACTTAATACTTGCATTGAATAGGGAAACAAATTAAATTTATGAATGCGCAATAATTCTATAACATAACCTACCACAACCTGTAGAGAGCTGACTCATGAAACTCTTTGAAGAAATATCCAACCCCCGTGAAATCCGCCGTAAGCTTGGCCTTAATCAGCATGATTTCTGGAGCAAGGTCGGCGTCACGCAAAGTGGCGGCTCCCGTTATGAAAGCGGACGCAATATGCCCAGACCGGTAAGAGAGCTTGTACGACTTGTACATATCGAGCATATCGATCTGGCCAAGATCAGAAAAGATGATCTGGTAGTGGCCGCATTGCTGAAAAGCCAGCATCCTGATTTGTACAAGAGCCTGAAAAAAACTGCCAAGTCAAAATAACCCTGGCAAAACACCTCGCCGCGACCAAACGACCGTTTACTTCTGGTTCGTTGAATGGTATCTAGCAGAAACTCAGTGTCGTCGTCACGGATTGAGCTTAACGGCAAGTCCGAGAG
>JBDTWQ010000250.1:0-5872 GCA_040006595.1 Nitrosospira sp. | reverse complement strand
TCGCTGACAATCTCCAGCTTCGCCTGGTGGCAAGTCAGGACATGCTTAACGATGGCGAGGCCTAGACCGGTACCACCGGTTTCACGCGAACGGCCGCGATCTACGCGATAAAAGCGTTCCGTCAGGCGCGGAATATGCTCGGCTTCAATACCGATGCCGCTGTCTTGCACAGAAAATACCCCTTGCCCGTCACGAATCGCCCAGTTCAAGGAGATTTCGCCGCCGTCGACGGTATAGCGTATAGCATTGCTGACGAGATTACCAAAAGCGCTACGCAACTCGTCCATGCTTCCCAGCAACTTCGCATCAGTATCAAGACTGAGGCTGATACGGTGACGCCCGGCACTCAAAGATTGCGCTTCATGATAGAGCTCGCGCAACATTTCCGGAATGTTGATGTTTGCCTCGCGTGCCAGGTTTTCCGTATCTTCCAGCCGTGACAGCGTTAGCAAATCTTCTACCAGACGCTGCATGCGCTTGGTCTGATCCATCATTAGCGTTAGTGCCCACTTACTTGTTTCGGGATCCGCCGAGGAACCCTCTTCCGACAGTGTTTCAAGAAATCCACCAATCACGGTCAACGGCGTGCGCAGCTCATGCGAGACATTGGCGACAAAATCCCGACGCATGGTTTGGACCCTTTCAAGACGAGTAACATCACGGCTGATAAGTAGTTTTTGTTTATCACCATAAGGCACGAATTGTAGCGAAAGGGTCAATCCCTGATGCCGTGATTGCTTGATTATCAAAGGCTCGCTGTAATTATGAGCGGCCAGGTATTCGGTGAATTGAGTCTGGCGCACAAGATGGGTGATATGCTGACCAGCATCGAGATTGGAATTAATGCCAAGATGTTTTTCGGCTACCGGATTGCACCATTCGATGCGGTCTATCTCATCCATAATTACCACGCCTTCCGGCATGGCCGACGTGGCACGCTGCAGACGTTCCAGTGCGAAATTGATTTGCTGATAACTTTGGCTCTGGTCACGCATGAGACGCGTCAAGCGTGCAAATACGTCTCCCCATCGGCCGGACCGGTCAGGCAAAGTGGATTGTTTGCCTTGGAGCCATTTGTCCAGTACGGTTAGTTGACGCCGGTAGTGAATCACCAGCAGCAGCAATGCAATGATGTAGCATGCTAGCGTCGTGACAGCGCCTAGTGCCGCGAAAAGTATCCCGGTCACGACAGCAATTAAAATGAAGGTGACGAAACGCTCCCAGGAACCGGACACGTAAGCTATTTCGAAGAGTAAAACTGGATCATTATTTTTATATTATCCCATGCTTGCTATTTGTCCTGCAGACAAGCGATAGCCAGATCCTCTCACAGTCTGCACCAGTCCATCCTTGCTGACGGCTTCCAAGGCTTTGCGCAATCTGCGAATATGTACATCCACGGTACGATCCTCGACAAACACGTGGTCTCCCCATACTTGATCGAGCAACTGCGAACGGGTGTGCACTCGCTCGGTATGGGTCATAAAAAAATGCAACAAGCGGAATTCGGTAGGTCCAAGCACCACCTCATTATCGCTCGCGGTCACGCGATGAGTAGCTGAGTCAAGCCGCAATCCGCCGATCTCGACTATATCGTCAGCCGCCTCCGGTGAACGCCGTCGCAGTACCGCTTTAATCCGGGCAAGCAGCTCACGGGGCGAGAAGGGTTTAGTGATATAGTCGTCGGCACCAATTTCCAGCCCCGCCACCTTATCACTCTCTTCGGCGCGAGCGGTAAGCATAATGATAGGGATGGATTTGGTGCGCGTTATGCGCCGCAACATGCGAGCAAATTCGACACCGCTCATTCCTGGAAGCATCCAGTCAAGCAGTACCAGATCGGGCAGCGCATTGTTGACTATCTCCATGGCCTGCTCTGCATTTCTCGCGCCAAAAACGATATGCCTGGCCTGCCGCAGACTATACGAAATCAACTCCTGAATCGCAGGTTCGTCTTCCACCACCAGTATTGTCGCTGCCATAGCCCCTTCCTTTTATCAGTGAAATTTTATCCTCGATATTGCAATGATATGTAAACAATATTGCGGTTTCGTGACACCTTGTAAGCAGCACCTGCAGCAAAAATTCCGGCCATATGACCTTGAATTTCCAAGATGCCGGTAATAGCTTGAATGGGTTAACATAATAATCCGGCTGCCCAAGCCCTACAAAACCAGAATTACGCGATAATCATTGACATTTGTGCGGGTTGGGCCGGTGATGATTAGATCGTCGAGTTGTTCAAAGAAAGTATAAGAGTTATTGCTGGCGAGCAGGGCTGCGGCGTTGATGCCCATTTGCATTGAACGACGTAACGAATCCGATGTGGCGATTGCGCCGGCATTGTTTTCCGACCCGTCGATGCCATCGGTATCGCAGGCAAGGGCGTAAATTTCAGGTACGCCATTGAATTCGATGGCAAGCGACAGCAAAAATTCCGTGTTCCGGCCGCCGCGGCCGTCCTGTTCACCATGGCCGCCACGTCCATTATTCTCAGTTTTGCGTAATGTTACCGTTGTTTCCCCGCCTGAGACCAGAGCCACCGGCGGCTTCCATGGCTGCCCATATTGACGGATCTCCTTCACCAGCGCAGCGAGAACCTTGGCAGCATCGCGTGCTTCGCCGGTGATGGAGTCGCCCAGTATCGCTGCTGGAATGCCTTGGTTGCGAAAATATTTTGCAGCTGCCAGCAGCGCATCATGTGCGGTAGCGATTACGCGGTTTTCTACGTTGCGGAAAACCGCATCGCCCGGTTTGGGCGTCTCGTCACGTTTTCCCTGGGCACCCGCCTGCAATGTTTCCATCACGGCAGCAGGCACGTTTATCCGGTAGCAATCAAGTATATTCAGTGCGTCCGAGTAAGTCGTCGGGTCAGGAGCGCACGGGCCCGAAGCGATATGAGTCGGCTCATCCCCGGTCACGTCGGAAATTATCAAAGCCAGTATTGGTGCATGGCATGAAGCTGCAAGTCGTCCTCCTTGAACAGCGGAAAGATGCTTGCGCACCGTATTGATTTCCTGAATTGCCGCACCGCAGCGGAGCAATTCCCTAGTGACGTTTTGAAGATCGCCTATCGATACACCTGTTACCGGCAACGAAAGCAGGCTTGAGCCGCCACCGCTCACCAGGCATAGCAGCAAATCGTCGGCACTCAGTTTTTTCACCTCCGCCAGAATATCACGCGCAGCCTGTTCCCCCCGGGCATCAGGTACCGGATGCCCCGCTTCGACCACCTTGATTCTTTTTAGCGGCAAGCCGTGACCATAGCGGGTAAGAACAATACCATTCAGTACCGCATTTTCTGGCCAATGATTTTCCACCACCAGGGCCATTGCCGCAGCGGCTTTGCCCGCGCCGACTACCAAAGTACGCCCTTTAGGTAATCTCGGCGGCAAATGCCGGGGTACTATACGTAGCGGATCAGCTGCGGCGATTGCAGCATGGAAGCTATCGAGCAGAAGTTTACGAGGATTCATATTGCCGCTTTCACCACTTTTGCCCGTCACGAAACCCGTCAAGAACTGAGAGTGGTTTTCAGGTAATGGCCGGTAAAGCTCCTCTCGTTCGCTGCTATTTCTTCCGGCGTGCCTTCAGCGATGATCTGCCCCCCGCCTTCGCCGCCCTCCGGACCGAGATCAATGATCCAGTCCGCGGTTTTGATCACATCCAGGTTATGCTCGATTACTACCACGGTGTTGCCATGGTCGCGTAACCGGTGCAGCACTTTCAGCAGCAGATCGATGTCCTGGAAATGAAGGCCGGTAGTAGGTTCGTCCAGGATATAGAGCGTGCGGCCGGTATCACGTTTGGAAAGTTCCAGCGATAGCTTTACCCGTTGGGCTTCGCCGCCGGAAAGCGTGGTTGCGGACTGGCCTAGTGTGATATAGCCGAGTCCCACATCCAGCAGCGTTTTCAGCTTCCGCGCCACAATCGGTACCGCGCTGAAGAATTCATGCGCCTGTTCCACCGTCATTTGCAGAATTTCGTTGATGTTTTTTCCCTTATATTGAATCTCCAGCGTCTCGCGGTTATAGCGCTTGCCATGGCAGACATCGCATGACACATATATATCCGGCAGGAAATGCATTTCAACCTTGATCATGCCATCGCCCTGGCAAGCTTCACAGCGCCCGCCCTTGACGTTGAATGAGAACCGCCCAGGCCCGTAGCCACGTTCGCGCGCCTGGGGTACGCCAGCAAACAATTCACGGATCGGGGTGAATAATCCGGTATAGGTCGCTGGATTGGAACGTGGAGTGCGTCCGATGGGGCTTTGGTCCATGTTGATAACCTTGTCAAAGAAGGACAGCCCATCCAGGTTCTGATACGGTGCAGGCTCTGCGCTGCTGCCATAGAGATGTCGCGCCGTTGCAAGGTAAAGCGTTTCATTGATGAGGGTGGATTTGCCCGACCCGGACACGCCGGTGATGCAAACGAACAATCCTACCGGCAGATTGAGATTGACGTTTTTCAGATTATTGCCGCATGCGCCTTCGATTCTGAGCCAGCGATCATTCTTTGGTCCGGTGCGCTTTTTTGGCAGCGCTATGGTCAATTTGCCGGAAAGATATTTCCCGGTGAGCGAGTCTGCGCTTTGCTGAATTGCTTCCGGCGTGCCTTGCGCGATAATGGCTCCGCCATGCTCGCCTGCGCCCGGACCCATGTCCACCACATGATCGGCGGTCAATATTGCATCTTGATCGTGTTCCACGACAATTACGCTATTGCCAAGGTCTCGCAAATTCTTGAGCGTTCCCAGCAGGCGGCTGTTATCCCGTTGGTGCAGGCCGATGGAAGGCTCATCCAGCACGTACATTACGCCGGTCAGCCCCGAACCGATCTGGCTGGCGAGACGAATACGCTGGGATTCTCCACCGGACAAGGTGTCGGCGGAGCGATCCAGGGACAGGTAATCCAGTCCGACGTTGTTGAGGAATAGCATACGGCTGGAAATTTCCTTGACGATCCTTTCGGCAATAGCATACTTTTGCCCCGTCAGTTTTACCTGATCGAAAAAAGCCTTTGCCTGTTTCAGCGGTAACGCATTGATTTCATATATAGCCTGCCCTCCTACCCGGACATGGCGGGCTTCGCGGCGCAGGCGGGTGCCGGCACATTCAGGACACGTCTGGGAATTAAGGTATTTTGCCAATTCCTCGCGTACAGTTAATGAATCGGTTTCCTTATAGCGTCGCTCCAGATTCGGGATGATGCCTTCAAAGGCATGCTTCCGCTGGTTCCGGCTGCCGCCTTCACCCAGATATGAGAACAGGATTTTCTCCTTGCCTGATCCATTCAGGACAATGTCTTGAATATCCGCAGGCAGCTGTTCAAAGGGCACTTCCAAATCAAAATCGTAGTGTTCGGCAAGACTTGCCAGCAACTGGTAATAAAACTGGTTACGTCGATCCCAGCCCTTGATCGTGCCGGAAGCCAGCGACAAATGGGGGAAGGCGACGATACGCTTGGGATCGAAGAATGTGATTTTTCCCAGGCCATCGCATTTGGGGCAGGCACCCATCGGGTTGTTGAAGGAAAACAATCTCGGTTCGAGTTCCGGCAGGGAATAGCTGCATACCGGGCAGCTGAACTTGGCGGAAAAAAGATGCTCGTGGCCGGAATCCATTTCCACTGCCAAAGCTCGTCCGTCAGCATGGCGCAACGCGGTTTCAAATGATTCTGCCAATCGCTGCTTGGCATCGGGTGAGACTTTTAACCTGTCTATCACCACTTCCACCGTGTGTTTTTTTGTCTTTTGCAATTTCGGCAACTCGTCAATTTCATGCACCTTGCCGTCTATCCGCAACCGTACGAAACCTTGTGCACGAAGTTCATCGATTAAATCCATCTGCTCGCCTTTGCGTCCCACCAC
>JBDTWQ010000249.1:0-2423 GCA_040006595.1 Nitrosospira sp. | reverse complement strand
TAGATAGATACTGGCATGTTGAAATTTTCACATGGAAGTATGTTCGTCTTTTTGGCAGAAGTTTTTTGTTAAACAGATGCTGTCATGCCACGGCGAGGCAAAAAGCCTTATACCGCTGGTTCGCTTGAGGTTTAGTGGTACAGTGCCACATCTATCCTGAGACGGAAGGTGGGGTTGTCGTATTGCTTATGATGCCGATGATCTTATTAAGGGTTCGATCACCATTGATGGCGCGCGCCGCCAATCCATGCAGACTTTTTTATTGAGCTTTGTAGCGGTGTAATCCAACCAGGCACTGCCCGCTGACAGGATGTATAACAGGCATGGCTCCGCAACCTCCGTGCGTACCATAGTTTCGCTTTCTTTTTCTCAGCCCGCTATCCAACTAATGGCTGAGTTGGGGTAGGATTGAGCTATGCATTCAATGGAATGCCTTTTTCCTTCATAACTTGAATTTATATGAATTCCCCGGAGCTTCAGCAAAAAACCTTCCTCCTGCTGTTGATTGTCGTATCCCTCGCGTTCGGATGGATATTGCTGCCCTTTTACGGTGCGGTCTTCTGGGGTTCCGTTCTCGCGATTATATTCACGCCATTTTATCGCTGGCTGCTGGGTATCATGCACCAGCGCCAGAATCTCGCCGCGCTCACCACCCTTTTGCTCTGCCTGATCATGGTGATTCTCCCATTTACGTTTATTGCAGGTTCGCTATTACAAGAGGGTGCAGTCGTCTATCAACGAATCAAGTCGGGAGATCTGAATTTCGGCGAATACTTTCAGCAAATCATGAGTGCATTGCCATCATGGATGGTCGGTTTTCTGAATAGTGTAGGACTTTCAAATATTTCTGAACTAAAGGATATGCTATCCACCGGCGCATTGCAGGGAAGCCAGCTTATCGCGACGGAGGCGCTCAATATTGGCCAGAACACGTTTGAGTTTATCGTCAGCTTTGGCATCATGTTATATCTGCTGTTCTTCCTGCTACGAGACGGCGCCGCTTTATCGGCCAGAATCAAACAAGCGATTCCGTTAAGCATGGAACATAAACGTCACTTGTTCGCCAAGTTCACCACCGTGGTTCGAGCCACGGTAAAGGGCAACATCGCCGTAGCTGCGATGCAAGGCGCGCTGGGCGGGGCGATATTCTCGTTTCTTGACATACAGGGAGCACTGCTTTGGGGTTTCGTGATGGCGTTCTTATCTCTGCTGCCCGCAGTGGGCGCAGGATTGATCTGGGCACCCGTAGCGATCTATTTCCTGCTTACCGGATCCCTTTGGCAGGGGATAACGCTTATTGCCTTCGGTGTGCTTGTGATTGGACTGGTAGATAACGTTCTCAGACCTATACTCGTGGGCAAGGATACCCAGATACCTGATTACGTGGTCCTCATCTCGACACTGGGCGGCATGGTACTTTTTGGTCTGAATGGTTTTGTCATTGGGCCGGTGATCGCAGCGATCTTCATTGCCGCCTGGGATCTCTTTTCTTCCGCTAAGGAAGCGCCAAGGGTTTGACGGAACAAGATTTCCTGGTTGTTTAATACGGATATGCCATATTATCCTAGAACTTCATTTGCCGTCGGATCACCCAGGCAAAAAGACGAGCGCCGAACAACCATCTTGCGGCCACGGCCAACTTTGAATCGAGGGGCACCGCATGACGTACCGGGGGATTTGAGTTTGTAGCGGCATTAAGTACCGCCTCCGCAATGATTTGAGGACCCGGCGACTTCGGTTCATTGCGCAGAAGATAATGAAGACCTCGAATGGTTTTTTGATAAGCGGGCGGATGCACAACTGTTTTGAGAAGTTCCAATTGCTTGGGAACGAATTCCGTCTTGATCAAACCTGGAGCGATAAGCACCACCTCAATGCCGAACTCCATCATTTCTCCACGTACGGCATCGGTTAGCGCTTCCATTGCATGCTTGGAAGCGGCATACCAACCGAAACCTGGCGTTGAGATCTTACCCATAACCGAAGCGATATTGATAATACGCCCTGCCTTTCGCTCCCGCATATGGGGTAGAACGGCCTGCATGAATCTGGCGTAGCCAAAAACATTTACCTCGAACTGCCGGTGAGCCGCTTCCATCGAAACACATTCGATAGTCCCCAATTGGCCAAATCCGGCATTGTTCACCAGCACATCAATCCGCCCCTTGGTCGATATGACATGGTTCACGGTTCTGCTAACGGCCTCCTCATCGGTAACATCCAGCTTGATGGGCTCTATGTGATCGGAACGTATCTGTTCCAGCCTGTCCATACGCCGCGCTACAGCAAATACATAATAGCCATTTTTTGCCAGAAGTTCGGCCGTGGCTCGTCCAATACCACTGGATGCCCCGGTAACCAATGCTATTCGCTGAATCATGTCTCGATCTCCTTTCATTATTGCCACGAAATTTACTTTTTAT
>JBDTWQ010000248.1:0-11197 GCA_040006595.1 Nitrosospira sp. | reverse complement strand
GGCCTTTTTGTTACTCGGAAGTTGACTCCGTGATTGATAACGCAAGCCTCCCTACTGCTTTGACAGGTTTCAGATCTATTCCACCAATTCGCCCTCGAGCATTCAGCTTGAGAACTAGTGGTTTTACTATAAAATTTACCATCAACAATTATCTATCATATAGGAAAATAAATAATGAGACTCACGCTCCTAGCTGCTATCTTGGCGGCATTGACAATGACTGCCTGCAGCAAACCAAATCAGGCACTCCCCGAGCAGGAAAAGAAAAACTACGATAAAATTACTTCCCAGCCTGCGGCACCGGCGGCCCCTGCTGCTACTGATTCAGGTGCCCCAGCTTCTACCAGTACGGACACTTCCGCCAGTACCAGTACTTCGTCCACCGTTGATACCACAAAAGATAAATAGAAGGCAACGATCGATGCTGCCAAAGATGCAGTGAGTAAAAAAATGGGAACAGGCGCGGATGCCGTAAAAGACGCTGCCTTTGACACGAAACAAGGCACTCTGGATGTATTAAAGAAATAGCCTGCAATCACGCAATAAAAAGCCGTCCTTCAGGGCGGCTTTTTTTCGTCGGAGATATTTTCTCCTGTAGCTTAAAGATTATCCTAAAAATGTGGCAGTTGGACTGGGTGGAGTGTGCGGTTTCTGGGGACAGAGCAAGGCGCGACGACGCGAAATGATGCGACCCCGCAGCGGGATGCGGGCGCCATGAAACGCGGCGCGGGGCATCCCTCCGCGGAGAATTATTCCGAAGCTCCCTAGATCAGTTGACGCCAGCCAAAACCATCGCTCTGGTCAGCCACTCCGATCCAGTCTATTTCACAGTTCAAAGCATCGCTTAGCATAGTTTGCGCAAGTAATGGGGTATTATTTTTTTGACTCAAATGAGCGGCGATGATGTGTTGCAGGCGACTACAATCGAGACTTGCCAGGAGTCTGGCTGAAGCAGCGTTCTCGAGATGGCCAAAACGGCCTCCGACGCGGTGCTTGAGGCTTGGCGGATAATCGCCGTTTGCGAGCATTTGCGCATCGTGATTGCATTCCAGCACCAATGCATGGCAGCGGCTCAAGATCGCCTCAATATGGGGCGTCGAAGAGCCAGTATCAGTCAATACGCCTAATCGCGACATACCGTCGCCGAATACAAATTGCGCTGGTTCCTCGGCATCATGCGGAACCGGGTACGGCTCAACCTCGATATCATCAATGGAGAAACGCTGGTAGCCATCGATAATGTTAATCGCTGGCAACGACTCGAATACCTTCTCCACGATACGCAGAGTACCATGCGTCAACCACACCGGAATATCGAATTTGCGTGCAAAGCGCGCTACGCCGCTGATATGGTCGTCGTGTTCGTGAGTCACAACGATCCCGTCTATCATGCCGGGCTGGAGACCGAGGCGGGAAAGGCGAGCAATGGTTTCCTTAAGCGTAAAACCGCAATCCAGCAGCAATCTGGTATTCGCTACCTCGACTACAAGACCATTTCCCCGGGAACCGCTACCTAAACAGGCAAAGCGCATGCTTGATGAAAAAGAGAAATTCTGAAAAAGGCGCTATTACATAGCGTTTGAAGATACATTCATCCGCACCTGCTTGAACCGCGAGGATTTGCTCTTTCCGGCTTGTTATCTGCACCTTTCTCTCCAAACGCCGACGGTCCTGATCATACAACAAAAGCACTATGAATAAGGAAGCTTATTTATTGCAAAAATAGCTTACCGTTCGTTACGAGACAAGGGATTGCGCTGGTTTAAGAAGCTTTTTATTGCTCAAAAGTAATTTGGATATCTCAATTGCAGGAAGTGGTTGCGCCAGATAGTAACCCTGGATTTCGTCACAACCTCGCAGGCGCAGAAAATCAAGCTGTTCAACGTTTTCTACACCCTCAGCTACCACCTTAACGTCAAGACTATGCGCCATCCCGATCATTGCGGTTGTAATTGCGGCGTCTGCAGGATTTGTAGTGACATCGGTAATAAAAGAACGATCGATTTTCAGCACATCGACAGGAAATCGCTTCAGGTAGGCTAAACTCGAGTAGCCGGTCCCGAAGTCATCGATCGAAATCCGGATTCCCAGCGCTTTCAGCTTCTTGAGTATGCCAATTGTTTTTTCTGCGTGTATCATCAACGATGTTTCCGTCAACTCCAATTCAAGTAAATCAAAGTCGATACTGTTTTCTCTCAAGGCTCTTTCCGTCTGTAATTCAAATTCGAGCAATTCAGGATCGACATTGTTTTCCCGAGTGGCTCGGATAACGTTTTGATCCAGGTTGTGCTGTGAAAATTGTCTTCCAGACACATTGACCGATATGGGGATTTCTCCTATTCCTGAATGCCTCCATTCGGCGATCTGCTTGCATGCACTATCGATCACCCACGCTCCTACCCGGTTGATCAACCCGGTTTGTTCGAGGACGGATATGAATTCCAAAGGCGCGACGAGCCCATGCCCGGGCCGATTCCATCTTATCAAAGCTTCTACCCCCGTGATTCGCCCCCGGGAGAGTTCCATTTTCGGCTGGTAATATAAGACGAATTCATTCTGATCAAGCGCCTTTCGCAAGGCATTTTCCTGATCCAGCTTCCTAATCGCTGTTGCATTCATTTCTGCCGTAAAGAAGCGATACATATCCCCGCCTGCCCTCTTCGACTGATACACGGCTTTATCACCGTTTTTGATCAGCGTATCCGCATCAAGCGAATCTATTGGATAAATACTGATTCCAATACTCGCTGTGACGGTCATTTGGTGACCCTGCAACTCAAAGGGCTGGCGTAATGCTTCTCTTATCTTGCTTGCAACTATTCCGGCATCCGCTGAACCGTCAGGGGTGACCAGAATGCACCCGAACTCATCGCCTCCCAGGCGCGCAATCATGTCCCTGATACGCAAGCACTCCAACAAGCGCAAGCTGAACTGGCGCAGCAACTCATCACCGAGAGCATGCCCCAGCGTATCATTAATGTTTTTGAAGTTATCAATATCAAGAACTAAAACCGAAATAATCCGATGACTTGTTCCGGCTTGCTTGATAATCTTCCGAAGCGACTCACAAAACAGCGTCCGGTTGGGAAGACTGGTAAGCACATCATAATGCGCAAGCTGCGGTGGTCGTCCTTCAGCTTCCTCCCGATGCATGGCGTCATCCATGTCTGGTATCTCTCGCTTCACTCATTACAACACAATTACGGCCGTTTTCCTTCGCCTCATAGAGAGCCTCATCCGCTGCACGCAGCAATAGATCCATGTCGGCCCCGTGATCCGGGTAGATGGCCACGCCGATTGATGTGCTTACCCTTCCCAGCGACTTCTGACGTATTGTCAGCGCTAGACCCATAACCGCGTTTTGGATGTTTTCAGCTTTCTTCTTCGCTCCGTCTGGTGAGGTCTCAGACAGCACAAGCACGAATTCTTCACCACCATATCGGCATGCGACATCGCTCTCACGAATACAATCCTTCAGCAAAGTTGCGACATTCTTCAAAACGACGTCCCCAGCTTCATGCCCAAAGATATCATTGATCTTTTTAAAAAAATCGAGATCGATCATGAGTACCGCGAGAGACCCGGCGTTGCGCCTGGCCTTTGCAATTTCTCGAGGCAGATACTCTTGCAGAAAGCGCCGGTTAAAAAGATTTGTCAATGGATCAGTAATTATTTGTTTCTGAAGATCCTGCACTAACTGTTCCAGGATTTTGCTCTGGTTTTTAGCCTCCCTGTTCAGCAAGCGTATTTCCAGCATATTGTAAATGCGCGCCAGTATCTCGAACTTTTCAAATGGCTTGCTGATGACATCCTTTGCCCCCAATTGTAGCGCACGCAATTTATGTTCCGGTTGGCCAGTAATGACAAGAACCGGAATGTAGCCCTCCAACTCGATTTCCTTAAGACCTTCCATTACCTGAAATCCGTCCATTCCGGGCATCTGGAGATCAAGCAGGATGAGATCGTACTGATTCGCGCGATGAAGATTGCAGACCTCAAATGGATCGCTCGTCGATGCGACTGAAGTATAGCCTGCTAACTGCAACATATGGTGAAGCAGATCAATATTGGATGCCCTATCATCCACAATCAGGATGTTGGCTTTTAAAATGGCAGTAGAAGTAATCACATCAATCGCCGCAGCTCAACTGCTGAAATCATCATTTTTTTCCCTCTGAATACAGTGCATTATCCCGGTTTATTCATCTTTACCGGTCTTGACCGATAGTAAAGCGCGATAGCAAGCTGAAATCGGTGTTTAGTTGCCAATCCTGCTTGGCTTTTTATATAAAGCAGGATTCGTACCAACTACCTTAATACACTGTATCCAAACATTTGCTGGGTCTATTGCTGGAAAACACAAATATCAATGTAAAATTTATCGATAGGCCTGACGTTCGCAGGGGATACAACGCTACTTATCCCATAAAATCTCCGTATCCAAAAATAGTACCAAGCCACTCAAACAAAAATAATAAAATAAAATGATAAACTGGAATTTTGTTTTTCTCCGAATACCCCGCTCCAGATAGCAGGGTATTATTCATAATATCTGGTCAGTCTGCGGCGCTGCAAGCGGTGGGGAATATGACCCAAAGAGACTCAGCAGTAATTGTGCATGCCGAAGATTGAAAAGTTCATGACGTACTACACTAAGGTCCCGGATGTCGCAAAACATAATTGAATTTCTGGCACATTGGGGAATAACCGCGCTCTCGCTATGGCTTACAAGTTTTATCTTTCACGGTATCTCATTTGCCAATAAAAAATCCCTGTTTCTATCGGCGTTATTACTGGGTTTTGCTAACGCAGTCATCAGACCGATCATCATCATTCTGACGATTCCGTTAACGCTAATCACTTTCGGACTTTTTTTGCTAGTCATTAACGCACTTATGATGCTTCTGGTATCGGCGCTTGTTCCGGGATTCAGGATTTCAGGGTTCTGGACGGCATTTTTTGCAAGCATTGTCGTAACTCTTCTCAGCTTGATAGTGGGGACAGTTATATTTCAATCAGATGATTATTCTATAGAGATCCCTTCGAAACGAGGTGTGTTTATCTGAAGTCTGAGATATTGCGTTTTATCAGGCTTACCTTAAGCGATGTTTATCCGACTTCATCTCCGCAATATCCAATAGCATCGACATTTTTTTTGCATCGGCATTCTGTTCGAATGGCAGCACTCCCAACAATGGGCAATATAGCCGCTGCGTCAAGGCGAGCACATTCTCATCGAACGCCATCATTTGCGGATCAATGCGGTTCGCTACCCATCCAGCGAGTAGCAAGCCGGTCGCCCGTACCGCCTGAGCAGTCAACAATGCGTGATTAAGACAGCCCAACTGCATTCCCACCACCAGTATTATCGGCAAATCCAACGCTTGGGCCATGCTGGCGCCGTCCTCATGCTCAGTAAGCGGCACGAGAAAACCGCCAATACCTTCGACAATCACAATATCGGCAATTTTCTGCAATTCGAGCAATGCCTTGCGAATGGTTACGATGTCGATTTCGACACCCGTCTGGTGTGCCGCGATATGTGGTGCAACAGGTGGAATCAGCGCATAAGGATTCATCTGTTCGCGCGGGGCGGTAACGGAGCTGGCCGCGGCAAGCAATTCGACATCCATCCATCTTCCGTTTTCGCAGCCCGCCGCCACCGGCTTCATACCCACGACGGCTTGGTCTCGTGCGGCAAAAGCATGCAGCAAGGCGCAGCTGACCAGGGTCTTGCCTACACCTGTGCTGGTACCGGTAATAAAATAACCATTTGCCATAAGGAATCACTTTTCATGGAAGGCCAATTCTGCGTCTTGTTTCGGGAGTAAGAATCGGTTTTCGCGGCTGCAGCTTCCAGGCATGGCCATAAATCACTTCAAAGGTTGCCGGTAATTTTCCTTCTATCCGTAGCGTCTCGTACTGCTTTATCCCTTTTTGCCATGAGATTTTTCCGGTTAAACCACGCCGTCTACCCTGGGTGACATTGTGAGCACCGATGGCCTTAAGATCCCGCATCACGCTGGTTACGTCATCATAGGTCAGCACTATATATTCCATGTCCATAACAGGCGTAGCGAAGCCGTTTTGCACCAGCATGTCGCCAATATCGTGCATATCTGTAAAGCGATTAATATGGCTGTAATTGTCTGCGCTACGGAAGGCCTGGCGCAATTCTTTCAAAGTATCCGGGCCAAAAGTGCTGAACATGAACAGACCGCCGGCCTGCAACACCCGGTGCACCTCGGCAAGCGTACGGTTGATATCATTGCACCATTGCAGCGTCAGATTCGACCACACCAGACCGGCACAGGAGTCCTTCAATGGCATCTGCTCAATGTCGCCACACACATAGCTGGTCTGATTCCCGCGAACTGCCAGTAACTGCTTCCACCAGGAAACGGAGGGGCGCGCCTGAAAATGCATTGCTGGCGCAATATCGACTGCCAGCATTCTCGCGTCGGGGTAGCGCAGGCGCAGTTGACGCGTGCCATAGCCAGTGCCGCTACCGGCATCGAGAATGAAATCGGGCGTGTGTTTAATGTAATCGAGGCGCGACAGCATCCGCCCCCCCACCTCGCGTTGCAGGACCGCCGCTTGATCGTAACTCGCCGCTGCTCGCTCAAAGGAGTTCCGCACCTGACGCTTATCGATGGTATGGTCGTAATTCACTTGATTGGCTTGTGAAATAACTGAACCAGGCTGGCAACAAATTGATCAGGATAGGATAAAAAGGGTGCATGACCGCAATGGGGCAGCAATATCAGTTCCGAATTTGACAATTGCTGGTTCATCCATCTTGCTGCACCGGGGTCGGTAATAACATCGTTCTCTCCATGCAGCAGTAATGACGATTGATTTACATTTCCTAGTTTCTCGCGCAGATCGGTTGTAAGCAGAATCTGCAATCCTGTTTGCAACGCAGCCTCATCTGGTTGATCACGCTGAAAAAAGTTTTCACGCAACTGTGCCAGAACTGCCGTGGTATCGCTGCTGCCGTCCATCTGCAAAGTAAGAAACCGGCTTAGTGTCGTCGCGTAATCCCGCTTCAAATTCTGCATGAATAGTTGCAAAGTTGCGGCTTCCATCCCGCATTGCCAGTCTTTACGCTTGACAAAGCAGGGTGTCGTTGAAATCAAGGCGAGCTTTCTGACACGCACCGTTTCGCGCAATGCAAGCTCGATTGCCACCTGGCCTCCCAGCGACCACCCACAAACAATACAAGTTGCGGGTAAGATATCCGCGACCAGCTCGACCAGGTGCTCCAGCGTACCGGGTTCACAAACCGGACTGAATCCGTGCCCCGGAAAATCTACCAGATGCAAGCGGAAGTGCTGCGCCAGCCGTTCACGCACGCCGCTCCAGATACCGCTGTGCATGGCCCAGCCATGCAGCATAACGAGGTCGGGGCCGGCGCCGAAGGTTTCAACATGAAGGCTCATCGGGAATCGTTATCCAGGTCTCTTAGCGCCGCCGCCAACTGCATAACGTCCTCCATATCGTGTGCTGCGGATAACGAAATCCGCAACCGTGCCATACCTTGCGGAACCGTGGGGGGACGGATCGCCGGAACCAGAATGCCTCTTTCGCGCAATGCCTCGCTAATCTCCAAGGCTTCATCATTCCCCCCTATAATCAACGGCTGGATGGGAGTAACGGATGGCAGCAGCTGCCAACGCAGCGATTGCAATTCGTGTTTAAGCCGCGCGGCAAGTTGTGCCAGCTTGTCGCGCCGCCATTCATCCCCTTCGATCAGCTCCAGGCTTTTCAGTAAGGCATGAGACAACAGCGACGGGGCCGCGGTAGTATAAATATAGCTGCGCGCATGCTGAATCAGGGTTTCAATAATCTCTGGCTGGGCCGCAATAAAGGCGCCGCATGCGCCCGCTGCCTTGCCAAGCGTTGCCATGTAGATTATGCGTGGCGAACGGATATTGAAATGAGATACCGTTCCCCGTCCCTGCGGACCAAGTACACCAAAACCGTGTGCGTCGTCGAGCATCAACCATGCATTATACTTTTCGCACAATGCCAAGAGGCCGGCGGCCGGCGCCACATCCCCATCCATGCTGAACACCGCGTCGGTCATCACTAATTTGCGTTTGGCCTGCGACACGGCGAGTTGCCGTTCCAGTGTTACCAGATCAAGATGCGGATATCGGGTAAACTTTGCGCGTGAGCCGAGTGCGGCATCATTGAGCGAGGCATGATTGAGTTTATCGGCGAATATCGCGTCGCCACGATCTGCCAGTGCCGCCACCACACCGGCATTAGCCATGTATCCGGTGGAGAATAGCAACGTCCGGGGAAAACCGGTGAAGTGCGCCAGCGCCTCCTCCAGGGCATGATGTGCTGAAGAGTGCCCGCTGATGAGATGGGAAGCGCCTGCTCCCACGCCATATTGTCTGGCGCCTTCGCAGACCGCTGCAATCAACTGGGGATGACTGGCAAGGCCAAGATAATCATTGCTGCAAAATGCGAGGTATTCGCGCCCGGCCATCGAAACATGCGCTGATTGAGAGCCCTCCAGAGTCAGGCGGCGGCGATACAGCTTATTCTTTTCCCGGCTCTCTAGTTGTTCGCGTAGTTGTTCAGTAAGCTCGTTGAGCATTCCGGCTATCGGGTGGCGCGGCCTACGCGCTACATCGAACGAAGTCCCAACTTGTCAAACAATGCCTTGTCTCGCTCAGCTTCCGGATTACCGGTGGTAAGCAATTTATCGCCATAGAAAATCGAATTGGCACCTGCAAGAAAACACAGCGCCTGCACCGAGTCCGACATTTCCTGTCTGCCAGCCGACAGCCTTACCATCGCTCTGGGCATCGTAATACGTGCCGCTGCAATAGTGCGCACGAATTCCAGCGGATCGAGTGCCGCGGTACCATGTAGCGGCGTACCCTCAACCTGCACCAGATGGTTGATGGGAACGGATTCAGGATAGGGATCAAGATTTGCCAGCTGCGCGATCAGGCCGGCACGGGCATGGCGTGATTCGCCCATGCCAACAATGCCGCCGCAGCATACGCTTATCCCCGCGCCACGGACTTTCTCCAAAGTTTCCAACCGATCCCGATAATTGCGGGTCGTGATGACTTCACCATAAAATTCAGGCGCGGTATCGAGATTATGATTGTAATAATCAAGCCCCGCCTGTCTCAGTTGCTCTGCCTGGCCTGGTTTCAGCATGCCTAGAGTCGCGCAGGTTTCAAGCCCCAACGCTTTGACGGCGCTGACCATTTCCACCATTTTCTCGATGTCTCGCTGCTTGGGCCCGCGCCATGCCGCGCCCATGCAGAAACGCGAGGCGCCTTGCGTCTTCGCCGCCGTTGCTGTTGCCACAACCTCGTCGAGCGACAACATGTCCTGATTCTCGACACCTGTGTGATACCGTGCCGCCTGAGGGCAATAACCGCAGTCCTCGGGGCAGCCGCCGGTCTTGACTGAAATCAATGTAGACAACTGCACCGTATTGGCATCGTGATGCTGCCGGTGAACCAATTGCGCGTGATGGATGAGATCGCTGAACGGCAAGTCCAGCAGCGCCTCAATCCGGGAAACGTCCCAGCGCTGCGATTCACTAATGCTGGCAGCGTGTTCGGCAACTGCATTGCCCAAGTGATTCTGCATTCGATCGGGAGCTATGCCAGAACTGGCCGTTGTGTCGGAGATAAATTGCTTCATACCAAGTCCTGTATCGCTATATCGTTTTTGTTAAAGCGATTGACTGATTAGTCTGCGCTACAATTAGTGCGGAAGTAATACCAATCGCCTCTTGAAAATACATTGAACCTAAATCCGGCAGTTGACCGCTCATTTATCAGGTTATAGCTATGATAAATAAAAATATTTTGTGCTATTTGCCTCTCACCTTCTGGGTGAGCCCGCTACAGGGCAGATTGCACACACTCCGCCCCGTCCAACCGGATTTAGGTCGAATCATCAGGGATTCCGATATCATTGTCAACTTTTTTACCCCACATTCTTGAACAACAGATTAAATATTATGCAGACGTTATTCAGGAAGAATTGTCTGCTGTGCGGTGCCGTAAGTGATGGCGATCTGTGCATACCGTGTCTGGACAGTCTGCCTGAACTGCCGCCCCACCGTTGTGAGGTATGTGCACTTCCCGTGGCAGAGTCTCGCGTCTGCGGCGCTTGCCTTGCAAATCCACCCACTTTTGATCGCACTATTGCGGCGTTGAGTTATGCCTTTCCGGTGGATGCTCTTGTTCACTCCCTCAAATACCAGGGAAACCTCACCATGGCACCTGTCCTGGCCGACTTGCTGACAGGACGGATGGGTGCTGTTGCGTTACCGGATTTCATCATACCCATGCCGCTGCATTCCGCAAGATTACGAGAAAGAGGTTTCAACCAGGCGCTTGAAATCGCCCGGAGCGTATCAAAGAAAACGGGTATTGCACTACTGCCAGCGGCGTGCAAGCGTATCAAAAATACTCCCTCTCAGACTGGACTGCCCTGGAAAGAACGCGAGAAAAATATTAAAGGTGCATTCACATGCAAAGCTGATCTTGCGGGTAGGCGAATCGCCATACTGGATGATGTAATGACTACCGGTGCAACCCTGAACGAATTAGCAAAGGTGCTGCGGAAAAACGGCGCTATTCACGTCAGTGGATATGTAGTCGCCAGAACGCTGCCTTACAATTGAATTGAAAAATCCAAGGCAACTGATCAGCTTATGCTCAATGTCATTCTATTCCAGCCTGAAATACCACCTAACACCGGTAATATCATACGACTATGTGCCAATACGGGTGCAAAGCTCCACCTCATCAAGCCGCTGGGCTTTATCCTGGAAGACAAGCAGTTGCTACGGGCCGGACTGGATTATCATGAATTTGCCAGCATAATGATCCATGAAAGCTGGAGGGAATGTGCCGAGCATCTGCAAGGACACCGTTTTTTCGCCGTTTCCACGAAGGGAAAACAGCGCTACGACTTAACTGCATATGCCAGCGGAGACGCTTTCATATTTGGTGCGGAAAGCCGTGGACTGCCGGTTGAGATCCTGGAGAGATTTCCAGAACAACACAGGATCCGTGTACCCATGGTAGCCGGCAGCCGTAGCCTCAATTTGTCTAATACCGTCGCGGTGGTAATCTATGAAGCGTGGCGGCAGACAGGCTTCAAGAAAGGTGCATAACTTTTACAGTGAATGAGGCTTTCTTCCTAG
>JBDTWQ010000247.1:0-1779 GCA_040006595.1 Nitrosospira sp. | reverse complement strand
AGACTGTCAAAACCCAGATCCCGTTCCAGGGAGCTATCCAGTGTTGCCGACATTTCTCCTCTGGAACGTACGTGCAATTCCCCTGCTAGCTGCCGTACGGTTTCCAGCAGAACGCCAGCCGCATCTTCTGTGCTCACTGCCTGCTCCGTTGTCTGCTGCTGTCCAGTCAAATCTGACCTCCTTCGCCACACAAAACCACGCTGCTCGGCGCGATAGCTGTCGCGTGCATAACCAGGCAACAACACTGATTGAGACTAATGGCGGTGGTATTAATCGTCAAGGATTCGCTGGCAGGAATGCGCACCGGTTGTTTTCCAGCGCGCGTGGTTTTACCTCTGAGCATGACGTGATTTCCTCAATTCCATAATGATCCGATATCACTACTTTCTTTATAGCATCATAGTGGTCATCCCGTTGTAGAAGTAGCTCCGGGAATTGGACAGGTCGGCGGCGAACTGGGGTGGTGGACAAAGGGCAGGGGACCGGGCTCGGGAGGCACGCTCTTCCGACATGAGAATGATGGCACTACAGGAAAATAATTGAGATGTGTGTTTAGGCGGCGAGTACACGACGAAGTTTCAAACAGTTAGTCATCAATGGCTTAAAATACTGAAACTTTCTGCCAGATTCTTCTGGGGGTCTATCTTCGCTAATATCACTTGAGCATGTCATTCTACGTACCCAATATTCGTCCCCAGCCCGATCAAGTGCTGGTGGACATTGCCGACTATGTCGCCAACCGCAATATTCAAAGCGGTTTGGCTTACGATACCGCGCGCAACTGCCTGATGGATTCCCTCGGCTGCGCGATGGAAGCGCTTACTTACCCGGCCTGCACCAGGCTGCTTGGACCGCTCGTTTCGGGTACGACTGTGCCTAATGGGGCGAGAATTCCCGGCACTCAATTCCAGCTTGATCCGGTACAGGCGGCATTCAATATCGGTACCATGATTCGCTGGCTCGATTTCAACGATACCTGGCTTGCCGCCGAATGGGGGCATCCATCGGATAATCTCGGCGGCATACTTGCGGTGGCCGACTGGTGTGCCCGGAACGCCGAGACTGCGGGGAAGACGCCGCTCTCGATGCGTGACGTGCTGACTGCCATGATCAAGGCGCATGAAATTCAGGGTTGCCTTGCGCTGGAAAACAGCTTCAATAAGGTGGGGCTGGATCATGTTGTACTCGTGAAAGTTGCTTCGGTTGCAATCGTGACGCATTTGCTCGGCGGCAGCCGTGATCAGATCATCGATGCGCTTTCACAGGCCTGGGTGGACGGTCAGTCTCTGCGCACTTATCGTCACGCGCCCAATACCGGCTCGCGCAAATCCTGGGCGGCGGGCGATGCCACCAGCCGTGCGGTCTGGCTAGCCTTGCTCACGCTTAAAGGAGAAATGGGTTACCCTTCGGCGCTCACCGCTAAAACGTGGGGTTTCTACGATGTACTTTTCAAGGGGCAGCCATTCCACTTTCAGCGGCCGATTGAACAGTGGGGGTCATACGTGATGGAAAACGTGTTGTTCAAGATTTCGTTCCCTGCCGAATTTCATTCCCAGACAGCGGCGGAGTGTGGGATGCAACTACATCCCCGCATAAGAGAGCGGATTGATGAGATCAGGAAAATTACAATTCGGACACACGAGGCGGCGATTCGTATCATCGACAAGAAAGGGCCACTCAACAACCCTGCCGACCGCGATCATTGCATTCAGTACATCGTTGCGGTATCGCTGATTTTCGGGCGGCTTACCGCTGCCGATTATGAGGATGCCGTGGCAG
>JBDTWQ010000246.1:0-6179 GCA_040006595.1 Nitrosospira sp. | reverse complement strand
ATCATCCCAATTTGTTCCCAATTATCCTTTCGGCGCCGTTTCCATAAATGGCGTCCGCTTTTCCAGCCTATCGGAAAGATCGGCAAGATTGGGTGAGGTATTGCGCCATTCTATTTCGGGAAAGCGGAAAGCCAAGTAGCTCAGGGTGCAGCCCAACGCAATGTCAGCGAGCGTGTAGACATTGCCGTCGCACCACTTTTTATCGCCTAGCTCCTGGGCGGCCGTCTCCAGACCCCGCGCGACTTTTTTCTGTTGGCGTGAGATCCATTCCGGGCTTTGTTCCGCGGCATGTCGTTTGCGTTCAAGGAATATCGCGGCAGCGGCGTCGCAGATACCATCCGCCAGCGCTTCCCAGCGCTTTACCATGATACGGCGCCGGTTAGGTTCAGGAATAAGACGAGACACCGGATTGACACTATCCAGATATTCCACGATTACGCGTGAATCGAATAAGGTAGTACCGTCGTCCATAACCAGTACTGGTATCTTGCCAAGGGGATTGTGATCTGATACATGAGTATCCGCATTCCAGGGAATATCTACCTCAAAATCGTAACCAATGCGCTTTTCCGCGAGGACGATGCGCGCCTTGCGAACGTAAGGGCTGGTGAGTGATCCGATAAGCTTCATGGCATCCTTGGCGGCAATTTGATTCAGCCGCATATTATACCGGCTTCCATGCTGCATGGCATAGTCCGGCCATTTGCCTACCTATGTTAAAATGACATACCTGATGGAATCCAAGGAACCTCGGAATAAGCCCCCGAATTTGCCAGCAACGCGTTCCAGGAGGACTTATTCAGAGGTTTCCTAATATAGAATCAACAATATGAGCTCTTCTTTTCTTACCGCGCTTTCACCCCTGGATGGACGCTATCACAGCAAAGTCGCTGGCCTGCGGCCTTATTTCAGCGAATTTGCGCTGATTCGTTACCGTGTCCAATTAGAAATAGAATGGCTTAAAGCATTGAGCAATGCGCCTGACATCGCTGAGGCTATGCCGTTTTCTCACGATACCATCGCGCTACTCGATAGCCTTCCGGCAAATTTTTCCGAGGTCGACGGGGAAGCGGTCAAGCATATCGAAGCCCGTACCAACCACGACGTCAAAGCCGTCGAATACTGGCTCAGGGAGCGTTTAGTGAAGAATGCTGAAGTCGCCAACGTGGCGCAGTTCATACATTTTGCCTGTACTTCGGAGGACATCAATAATCTCTCTCATGGGCTGATGCTGGTGCACAGTCGGGACAGGGTGATGTTACCGGCGTTGGAAAAAATCATCAGCAAACTTATCCAGATGGCACATGAACTGGCTGATACGCCGATGCTTGCCCGTACTCATGGTCAACCCGCCACTCCTACCACAGCTGGAAAGGAACTTGCCAACTTCGCTCATCGCCTGCAGCGTGGGTATGAACAGCTTGCCACGGTGCCCATCCTTGGAAAAATGAATGGTGCCGTAGGCAATTACAATGCTCATTTAGCCGCTTACCCAAATTTCGACTGGGAAAAATTTGCGCGGAATTTCGTAGATAATCTTGGTCTGGAGTTCAACCCCTATACCACTCAGATTGAACCGCATGACGCCATGGCCGAGCTGTTCGATGCGTATGCCCGTATTAACACCATATTGCTGGACCTTAACCGCGACATGTGGGGATATATTTCTTTGGCCTATTTCAAGCAAAAAGCCAAAGCAGACGAAGTTGGCTCATCAACTATGCCGCACAAGGTAAACCCGATAGATTTCGAAAACTCGGAAGGCAACCTCGGCATCGCGAATGCGCTGTTGCGGCACTTGAGCGAGAAGCTGCCTGTATCCCGCTGGCAGCGTGATCTCACCGATTCCACCGTACTTCGCAACATGGGCGTCGCGCTGGGGCATACCTTGCTGGCATATGACTCTTGCAGTAAGGGACTGGGCAAACTAGAAGTCAATCGGGAACGTTTGGCCGAAGATTTGACAGGCGCCTGGGAAGTGCTCGCGGAGCCGATCCAGACCGTGATGCGCCGCCATGGCGTGCCGGATTCCTATGAGCAATTGAAGGAATTGACTCGCGGCAAAGGGGGTATTACGAAGGATACCCTGCACAAATTCATCGATGACCTGGCTCTTCCAGAAGCCGAAAAAAAACGCTTGCGGGAAATGACGCCTCAGAACTATCTCGGCGCGGCGATCGCGCTGACACGCAAAATCTGACAGGATCAGGAGCTTCAGGTTTACCGGTTCCGGTATCCGTCGCCGTATCCATGGAAAGCCTGCTCAGCATACAATGAATTTTTCAGGAGCTTGAAATTGGAAAAACCAGCCCGATATGTTTTAAATTGAAATCAGGAGAGGCCTATGACAGACGTACAGTATCCCAAACCAGACCAGCCCGAATTGAACGCAACCATGGACGAGGCCAGTGCCCCCAAGGCCAACGAAAACCAGACAGCGGAACCGGCTGGGGAAGCGATGCCGAGTCTGGAACAATTACTGAAGAAAGCCGAACTCGACGCCATGGAGCATCATGATGCCTGGCTGCGTGCCAAAGCCGATGCCGAGAACATACGAAAACGTGCGCAGATCGACGTTACCAACGCCCATAAATACGCTATTGAAAATTTTTCCACCGAATTGCTGGCGGTAATGGATAGTCTGGAAGCGGCTCTGGGGGTGGAGAATGCAACAGTGGAGAATTTCAAAAGCGGAATGGAGTTGACACTCAAGCAGCTTACTACCGTCTTCGATAAATTCAATATCAAGCTGATCAATCCGGAGGGCGCTAAATTTGATCCGCATCTGCATCAGGCCATGTGTGCGGTAGACTCCGATCTTGCTCCCAATACCGTAGTGCAAGTGATGCAAAAAGGCTACGTTTTGAATGATCGGGTAATCCGCCCAGCGCTGGTGTCCGTTTCGAAAGCCAAAGAGACTTGAAATCCCGATCTACGCCCCCATTTCCCGCATTAACAAATATTCGGTACTAACTACTACAAGGATCAGATCATGGCAAAAATTATCGGCATTGACCTCGGCACCACCAACTCATGTGTGGCGGTCATGGAGAATGGCAAGCCCAAGGTGATAGAAAACTCGGAGGGCGCGCGTACTACGCCTTCAATTGTTGCCTATACGGAAGACGGTGAAATCCTGGTGGGAGCTTCAGCCAAGCGTCAGGCGGTAACGAATCCAAAAAATACCTTGTTCGCGGTGAAACGCCTGATCGGCCGCCGTTTCGACGAGGAGATGGTGCAAAGGGATATCAAGATGGTGCCCTACAGTATCATCAAGGCCGACAATAATGACGCCTGGGTAGAAGTGCGTGGCAAGAAGGTCGCGCCGCCGGAAATTTCCGCACAAGTGCTGAAAAAAATGAAAAAAACTGCGGAGGATTATCTGGGTGAGTCAGTGACCGAAGCGGTCATTACTGTTCCTGCATATTTTAACGATTCGCAGCGCCAGGCAACCAAGGACGCCGGACGCATAGCCGGACTGGAAGTCAAACGAATCATCAACGAACCGACCGCGGCAGCCCTGGCCTTCGGCATGGATAAAAAAGAAGGCGACCGCAAGGTGGCGGTATATGACCTGGGTGGAGGCACTTTCGATATTTCCATTATCGAGATTGCGGAAGTTGAGGGCGAACACCAGTTTGAGGTGCTGGCCACCAATGGCGACACCTTCCTCGGCGGTGAGGATTTCGACTCACGGGTAATTGAATATCTCGTGGATGAGTTCAAAAAAGAAAGCGGCATAGATCTGAAAAAAGATATGCTCGCCCTGCAACGCTTAAAAGATTCGGCGGAAAAGGCCAAAATAGAGCTTTCATCCAGCCAGCAGACCGAGGTCAACTTGCCCTATATCACGGCGGATGCTTCCGGCCCCAAACATCTGGCGGTGAGAATCACCCGAGCCAAGCTTGAGAGTCTGGTGGAAGAGTTGATCGAGCGCACCGTAGAGCCTTGCCGCATCGCCATCAAGGATGCCGGCGTGAAGATTTCCGACATTGAGGACATCATTCTGGTGGGTGGCCAAACCCGCATGCCCAAGGTACAGGATAAAGTCAGGGAAATTTTTGGCAAGGAACCACGCAAGGACGTAAATCCGGATGAAGCGGTTGCAGTAGGCGCGGCCATTCAAGCCGGCGTGCTGCAAGGCGAGGTGAAAGACGTGCTGCTGCTGGACGTTACCCCATTATCGCTGGGAATCGAGACGCTCGGCGGCGTAATGACCAAGTTAATCCAGAAAAACACCACTATCCCGACCAAGGCGCAACAGGTGTTTTCCACTGCCGACGAGAATCAGACTGCTGTTACCATCCATGTGCTGCAAGGTGAACGGGAACTGGCGTCCGGAAACAAGAGCCTGGGGCAATTCAATCTGAGTGAGATTCCTCCAGCGCCACGCGGCATGCCGCAGATCGAGGTAACATTTGATATTGATTCCAATGGCATACTTCATGTGTCGGCCAAGGACAAGGCCACGGGCAAGGAAAATAAGATCAAGATACAGGCAAGCTCCGGCCTGTCGGATGACGAAGTGCAACGCATGGTCAAAGACGCCGAAGCGCATGCCGAGGAAGATCACAAGGCGGTGGAGCTTGTCACTGTTCGCAACCAGTGCGACGCAATGATCCACTCGGTGAAAAAAACATTGAAAGAACATGGCGACAAACTGGATGGTGACGAAAAATCAAAAATAGAAGCGGCGCTAAAAGATGCCGAAGAGGCGCTGAAATCCGACAGCAAGGATGCCATTGAGGCAAAAACTCAAGTACTGGCTGAAGCCTCGCATAAGCTGGCTGAGAAGATGTATTCGCAGGAGCAGAGCCAGCAGAGCCAGCAGGGCCAGCCTGGTGCGGAATCGGCACCCCACAGCAGCGGCGGCGAAAAGCCTGTGGAAGGCGAAGTGGTGGATGCTGAGTTTGAGGAAGTGAAAAACAAGAAATAAAGCAGCTATTGGAGTATCCGGGCGCAGAGGACACGGCGAAAGCTTCGTGTAATTCTTCTGCGCCTGCTGCGTTTTGGCGTTTATTGGATGAAAGCAGAGTAATGGTGAATTGAAATAAATCTTCTGCTCTCCCACTTATCAAGAAAATTTATATGAGCAAACGCGACTACTATGAAGTGCTGGGCATTAACCGCGACACCAGCGAAGACGAAATCAAGAAAGCCTACCGCAAGCTGGCGATGAAGCACCATCCGGACCGCAATCCGGATAATCCAAAATCGGAGGACCATTTCAAGGAAGCCAAAGAAGCCTACGAAATACTTTCCGATTCGAAGAAACGTGCGGCATACGACCAGCACGGCCATGCTGGTGTGGATCCCAGCATGACAGGTGCGGGTGCCCAAGGATTTACTGACGCATTTGGCGATATATTTGGCGATATATTTGGCGCACGCGGCGGACATGCCAACGTTTATCGTGGTGCGGATCTGCGCTATAACCTGGAAATCTCGCTGGAACAGGCTGCACGCGGAACTGAAACCAAAATCCGCATTCCCACAATGGAAATTTGCGAAGTCTGTCATGGTAGTGGCGCCAGGCCCGGTACTTCGCCTACTACGTGCCCTACCTGCAATGGCCACGGCCAGGTAAGAATGCAGCAGGGATTTTTCTCGATTCAGCAGACATGCCCCAAATGCCATGGCGGCGGCAAATTTATTTCGAGCCCCTGCATTACATGTAACGGTGCGGGGCGAGTCAAACAACACAAAACCCTGTCGGTAAAAATCCCGGTCGGAGTGGATGATGGCGACCGCATTCGTTTATCCGGAGAGGGCGAAGCTGGAGTTAACGGTGGGCCGCCGGGGGATTTGTACGTAGTCATCCAACTATCGTCCCACTCCGTTTTTCAGCGCGATCATAATGACTTGCACTGCGAAATGCCGATAAGTTTTACCACCGCTGCGCTAGGCGGGGAAATAGAAATTCCCACACTCGACGGCCATGCCAAAATAAGAGTGCCGGCGGAAACCCAGAGCGGAAAAATTTTCCGCCTGCGTGGAAAGGGTATCAAAGGTGTGCGCAGCAATACTTATGGTGATTTGCTGTGTCACGTGGTAGTCGAAACCCCGGTCAAGCTCACTGCTCGTCAAAAAGAGCTATTGCAGGAACTGGAATCGCTTAACCAGGAAGATGGCTCCCGTCACAGCCCCCGTGCCAAGTCCTGGATGGATAAGGTGCGCGA
>JBDTWQ010000245.1:0-1820 GCA_040006595.1 Nitrosospira sp. | reverse complement strand
AGAATATCAGAACAAACGGGAGATTTCCCGCTGCAACCCCGCGACGACAAACAACAGCAGTTGAATAGTCACCAGCACAAACAGCGGCGACAAGTCGACATTGGCAATGGGAGGAATGCGCCTACGAAAAATTCCAAGGAATGGCCGGGTGAAGCTGTCGAGCATCGGGGCTAATGGGGTGTGGGGGTTGAACCAGGAGAGTACTGCCTGCATGATTACCGCTACCAGGATGATGTAGAGAGACATTTTGGTTATTTCAATCAACGCCAGCAGTGCAAGTCCCGCAACCGCGATGCCAATCGTTGAGCTGAAATCGTAACCCTGAAGCACATGCACCCCTGTTAGCAGAATACATTGTGCAAGCCATGCCAGTAACAATGTGGAAAGATCCATCCCGCTAAATCCGGGAATCATCCTGCGTGCAGGCCGTACGATAAAATCGGTAAGTGCAACGAGAAATTGCGACAGCGGGTTGCGGTAGGGTGCGCGCAAAAGTTGCATATAAAAACGCAGCAGCAGTGCCAGAGAAAATAACCCCAGCAGGGTGTCGAGCAGGAATATCAATATCTGGCTGAGCATGTGGCTTCCTGAAATTTATGTCGTGCCAAACTCGTCGCCTAATTCCCGCGAGCGCTCGTTTGCCACATGAATTGCGCCTATGATTGCATTCTTGACCCCGGCATTTTCGAGGGCCTGTATCGCGCGCTCCGTAGTGCCGCCTGGTGAAGTTACTCTGGCACGAAGCGCGGCGACATTCTCATCACTCTGGCTTGCAAGCTTTGCTGCGCCAAGAAGGGTCTCAAGGCTCAACTGCCGTGCCTGGGCCGCATCCAGTCCTAATTCTTGTCCTGCTTTCTGCATTGCCTCGATAAAATAAAATACGTAAGCCGGACCACTGCCGGAGAGGGCCGTAACCGCATCCAACAGTTCCTCTCGATCAAACCAAAGCACGGAGCCCACCGCAGCGAGTATGCTCTCTGCATTATTTTTTTCCTCTTTATTCACATCAACCAAGGCGTATAGGCCGGTCACAGCCGCGCCAATCAACGCCGGAGTGTTGGGCATAGCTCGCACGACCCGTCTGTGACCGCCCATCCAGCGGGACAGATCTTTGGCGCGAATACCGGCAGCAATAGAAATGACCAGATGGTTTCCGAGCAGCGGGGCAAGCTCCTGCGCCAAGACTGACAACTGCTGCGGTTTTACCGCCAGCAAAATAACGTTGCTATTGGCTATGCCTGTGGCAAGTTCCGGCACGGCTTCCACCTTGAACTCACGTTTTATTTTTTCGCGCCCTTCAGCATTAATTTCTACTACCCGTATCTGCGCAGGCAAGTAACCCTGCCGCAACAGACCGCCGATCAAAGCGGAAGCCATGTTACCGCCACCGATGAAGGTAATGTTCATAGTGATCTTATGCCTGCGCAAGCGTGTAGAAACCTCGGATGATATACCAACCCTGGATTTTTAATAAATTGGATGATGAGACGCATTTGTGAAGGATATTTTCAGAACTTCGAACCATTGGCCCTAGCCTGATTTTGCAAAGTATTGTCAGGCAGCGATTTTTATCTGGCACTCCAGGTTTTCGGGTATGAAGCCTCGGCGACGCCGTAGAAATCAATGCCGCAAAGCCCCTTTTCCTTCGCCTGATTGCCGTCGGAGGACGTAATGCCGGGCATGGGCGGCAGAATACGACATTGCTCTGCCCGTTCCTTAACTTTCTGATCTCAGAAAACATCAAAAATCCTTTATGGGATCCAGGCCGGAACAACTAAAATTCGGCATGAACTCTCATCCCATAAACATTTACCGGGCCA
>JBDTWQ010000244.1:0-2434 GCA_040006595.1 Nitrosospira sp. | reverse complement strand
AACGGATAGAACCTTTGTTTTCAGCGCACCTATGTTGTGTTGTCTACACAGGGAATATTTCCGCTGGTAAAATTTGACGGACGAGATTAACATGGCGTTAATTACAACTTTGTAAGATTGTAGCGAGGTGATTATGGCTTATACAATTCCACAAGCGTCGCGCGATTATGACAATACGCGTATTGTCGAGCGTCCTGATGGGTTTTATTGGCATGATAAAAATGAGAGTGATAAGGTTTTCGGCCCCTTTCTAACTTTACTCGAAGCCATCCAGGATATGGAATATAACGCTGAATCAGATTATGAACCGGGGGAAACCCTGGAGCAGGCGGAGGAAGAAATCGGCATATCCAGCTGGATTGACCAGGAGACGGGAGAGCCTGGTGAAGAATCATTCCGCTATGACAACTAATTAAAACACCATTTGACCTCCGATGCTAAGGGCAACGCCGGTGGGCAAAAGCCAAAGCTCTGAGTAGGGTGGAGTAAGCTGTCGATCGAGATCCAGCGTGCTCAATGCGACTATTAAAACCGCATCTCATTCTCAAGCATTAAATCCAATCGATAAACCAAATCATTGCTTTGGCGCAGTAGTAATCAGAATGTGAGCCGTCTCATCTGTTTCTTTAGCCGAAGATCTCCATGAGCTACCGCGAAGAACACGACACCATGGGCATAGTACAGGTGCCAGCCACCGTGCTATGGGGCGCGCAGACACAACGTTCCTTGCAGAATTTCAGAATTTCCAGCGAGCGTATGCCACTCACATTGCTTCATGCACTTGCACTGGTGAAGCGTGCTGCAGCGAGCGTAAATCGCGATTTGGGTCTGCTGGATGCGAATAGCGCCATTGCCATCATTCAGGCCGCCGATGAGGTTATCGCAGGTTGTCACGAAGCGGAATTCCCCCTGGTGGTTTGGCAGACAGGCTCCGGAACTCAGACCAATATGAATATGAATGAGGTGCTGGCGAACCGAGCCTCCGAACTACTCGGCGGCCGCCGGGGCGTTGAATGCAAAATTCATCCCAACGACGATGTGAATAAAGGACAATCGTCCAACGACGTGTTTCCGTCAGCGATGCACGTGGCAGCAACTCGCGCTATCAACCATCAGTTGAAACCCGCCATTCAAGCGCTTCGGCGAACTCTCGCCGCCAAAGCAGCGGAATTTTCCGGTATCGTCAAAATCGGCCGCACCCATTTGCAGGATGCGACCCCCCTGACACTGGGACAGGAATTCTCGGGTTATGTTTCGCAACTGGACCATGGGTTAGAGCATGTGGATGCGTCGCTTCCGCATCTGTATGAGCTGGCCTTGGGCGGCACGGCTGTTGGCACTGGTCTGAATACTCATCCCGAATTTGCCGTGCGAGCGGCAGCGGAATTGTCACGGTTAACGGATCTACCGTTTGTCACTGCACCCAATAAGTTTGAGGCACTCGCTGCCAACGATGCATTGGTTCATGCGCATGGCGCATTGAAGACTCTGGCGGCATCCTTGATAAAAATCGCCAATGATATCCGCTGGCTTGCCTCTGGACCGCGCTGCGGCATCGGTGAGCTAAAAATCCCGGAAAACGAGCCAGGCAGTTCCATTATGCCGGGTAAGATCAATCCAACCCAATCGGAGGCGATAATCATGCTGTGCTGCCAAGTGATGGGTAACGATGTGGCGATTAACATGGGCGGGGCAATGGGCAATTTCGAGCTCAATGTCATGAAACCGCTTATCATCCACAATTTCCTGCAGAGTGTGCGCCTGCTATCGGATGGAATGACGAGTTTCAACGATAATTGTGCGATAGGAATAACGGCCAATAGCAAACATATTGATGAGTTGATGCGTAATTCGTTGATGCTGGTGACAGCGCTCGTTCCCTACATCGGCTATGACAAGGCAGCGGGAATTGCCAAGAAGGCCCACCGCGAAGGCACAACGCTAAAAGAAGCGGCAATTGCATCGGGGCATGTTACAGTGGAGCAATTCGAGGTGTGGGTAAGGCCAGAGAATATGATAGGAAGCAAGTAACACAGAATTAAAATCCTCTACTCTTAAATTTTACCATCGCTTTGCCTCGTCCCGTCTGTATCATCGATTCTCACGCTGACTGGCGCGCTTTATTGATGACGACGTGCTGCGCTCTCTACTGAGCAGGGAGCGATGTGACTTTGCGGGATGGGGTGCTCCAAAGCCAGGGGGCGAGGACGCGAATGGTCAATTCCCGTCGCCAGGAGCCTGGCAAGGCAAATAGCCCGTAAAGCACTGTTCCAATTTGGGTTGCGGAAAAATTGAGCGCTCACTGCATTACACTTCTTGGCATCGTAGACCACGCTACGACCTTCGTCGTGGGCCTTGTGATCATCCCGCTTTTTCCGACAACACGCGCCACGGAGGAGTTGCCAGAGATTCCTTAGGCGCATGTGCGTTATTA
>JBDTWQ010000243.1:0-5135 GCA_040006595.1 Nitrosospira sp. | reverse complement strand
GGAATCCCACGAGCAGAAATAGGCACCCACAATGCAACACACCATCGTTGCTCTTGCCCTGATAATATTTGTTGCCCTTCCCTGCCCGGTCTACGCTGACCTCACCGGCCAGGTAATCCATATTACTGACGGTGATAACCTCACCGTGGTAATAAACGACGAATGGATAAGGGTACGGCTAGCTGGAATTGATGCGCCGGAAAAAACCCAACCCTTCGGCACGCGTTCAAGACAATCCCTTTCTGACATCTGTTTCTGGAAACAGGTGACAGTGATTCCGAAAGGGAAAGACCAATATGGACGCATGTTTGCTAAGGTCCGCTGTGGCGATGTCGACGCTGGCGAGGAACAAGTGAAACGCGGCATGGCTTGGGTATATGACCATTATGTGAAAGACCCCGGTCTCAATCCCGTACAGGATGAAGCCAGAACCGCCAAGCGTGGATTATGGGCTGATCCTTATTCGACTCCGCCATGGGAATGGCGGGAGGTGTGGGATTAGCCTGCTGCTCAGTATAAAGAACCATATCCCATCTGATAGAACGGATAAAACGCCAGCAAGTCCACAATTTCTGAAAGACTGACAATATAGCGACCCTATGGAGCCAATCATGCATGACCACCCCACTCCCGAAAATATTCTGCAAACCGGTATGGCTTTCTGGGCATCGAAAACACTGCTCAGCGCTGTCGAGATAGGTGTTTTTACCGAACTGTCGCATGGCCCCGCCAGTCTGGATTCGCTCAGCCAACAGGTCGGGCTGCACTCCCGCTCCGCACGCGATTTCCTTGATGCCCTGGTGGCACTCGGCTTCCTCAAACGACAGGATGGCTGCTACAGCAATACTCCCGAGACCGATCTGTTTCTCGACCGGAATAAATTATCCTACATTGGCGGCATCCTTGAAATGGCGAATCATCGCCTCTACCCTTTCTGGGGCCAGCTCACCGAAGCACTTCGCACCGGTCAGCCGCAAAACGAGTGCAAGACCGGTAGCTCAGGCCTTTTTGAGGCACTTTACGCCGATCCAGCGCGCCTGAAGGAATTTCTCTCCGCGATGACTGGCGTCAGCCATGCATCCAATAGCATGATCGCCCGCGTTTTTCCGTGGAAGGACTATCAAACGTTTGTCGATGTAGGCACGGCGCAGGGAGATCTCGCGGCGCAGATCGCGCTTGTCAATCCACACCTGCGCGGCTTGGGATTCGATCTACCCGAAGTTGCACTCATTTTTCAGCAATATGCCGAAACCTTGGATATCGCAGACCGGCTCACGTTCGTGCCCGGTGACTTCTTCAAGCACGATCTACCGAAGACGGATGTTGTGTTGATGGGGCATATCCTGCACGACTGGGATCTTGCCACGAAAAAAATGCTTATTCGGAAGGCATTCGACGCGATCCCTTCTGGTGGCGCGCTCATCGTTTACGACACCATTATTGATGATGACCGGTCACAGAACGCATTTGGATTAATGATGAGCCTGAATATGCTTATCGAAACATCGGGGGGTTTCGATTATACGGGTGCTGACTGCAAAGCCTGGATGAAAGATGCTGGGTTTTCCGCAATGCGGGTGGAGCAGTTGACTGGGCCGGACTCGATGGTAATCGGAATCAAATAGAGGTAGGCTGCGAGTCGAATGAGCACACCACAACAGGACGAAAGATACATGACCACCTCCATGAAGGATATTCCAATTCAGCCATTGTTCAAAATTTATAAACCGAAGCCAGGCGATATAACAAGTCGAATATTTTGTCTCACGCCTATATCTCACGGCGCAACGCCAGCCAATCGCCAAAAGTACCGCGCCATCTTGTCGTCTATGGCCCTCATGGTTGCGGCTTCTGAGCTTATTCTTGAATGTATCTGATTGCCGTCCAGCGTTAACACTTTTGTGGAGTCGGACCATGTTCTTGAAATTACTCAAAGTCGGGTACACGTTTGAGAAGTACCCATTAAAACCATCCCTGATTCAACACACCACATTTTGCCGACGCGCTCCACATTTACGAATTTATGAGTTTACGAATTAGCGATTGGCGATATGAAAAAGATTTCCCGTAACGATCCGTGCCCTTGCAATAGCGGAAGAAAATATAAGCATTGTTGCCAGAAACGTGATGAAGCTAAGGCAGCGACTCAGGTGGCGACTCAGGTAACTAATGTTCGCCCCCAAGTTTCGCCCCATCCCTCTATCCCAGAATACCTCCAACTCGCCATTGAGTATCACAAGGCCGGACATCTGCCCCAAGCGGAAGCCATGTATCTGCGAATACTCCAGGTAACGCCGGATCATCCCGGCGCGCTACATTTCCTGGGACTTGTTGCCAAGCAGGTGGGAAAGTATGAAATTGCCGTCGAGCTCATCAGCAAGGCGCTCGTCTTCAAACCGGACTATGCGGACGCGCATAGCAACCTGGGAAATGCGCTTAAGGATCAGGGCAGGCTGGACGAAGCGGTCGCCAGTTACCGGAACGCCCTCAGTTTCAAACCGGATTCCGCCGAAGTTTACGCCAACCTGGGAAATGCACTTAAGGAACAGGGAAAGCTGGACGAAGCCATCGCCAGCTATCATAAGGCACTCGTGTTCAAGGCTGATTTTGCAGAGGTGCATTGCATCCTGGGAAATGCGCTTAATGAGCAGGGGAAGCTGGACGAAGCCATCGCTAGCTATCGTAAGGCCCTGAGGTACATGCCCGATCTTGCCGAGGCGCACAACAATCTGGGAAATGTGCTGAATGAACAAGGCAGGCTTGAAAGCGCTGTCGCCAGTTTTCACGCGGCGCTCATGCGCAAGCCTGATTTTGCAGAGGCACATAGCAATCTGGGGAATGCACTCAGAGAACAAGGCAAGCTGGACGAGGCAGTTGCCAGTTATCGCAAAGCACTCGCGTACAGGCCGGATTATGCAGAGGCATACAGCAACCTGGGGAATGCGCTTAGGGAACAAGGCAAGCTGGACGAGGCAGTCTCCAGTTACCAGCGCGCGTTACAAATCAGGGAGAGCCCTGAAATAAAGAGCGGATTCGCTAACTGTATAAGAAACGTCTACTTTACTCATGAAATTATGGGTATTCGGCCCCTCGTTACCCAAGCCATATCCGAACCATGGGGACGGCCAGCCGAGCTTGCAAACCCTGCCATATCACTCATAAAGTTAAATCTGGGCATCAAGGAATGTATTGACCGCGCCACTACCGCATGGGCGACAGGATTACCTTGGCAAGAGCTCTTTGGTTCACCTGTGGGATCCGGCTTCGCTTCGGTTTACGATGACCTGTTGCTACGGAGTTTGCTGGAAAACACCACGGTCTGTGATGTGGAATTGGAACGCTTTCTGACCATGGCGAGAAAAGTTATGCTCGATAACGCCATCAGCGAGGAAAACACCGGCGTGACAGAGGGCATGTTTCCCACAATTTTTTCTCCTGTCTCTTCCAACGTCCGGGAAGAAAAAATCCTGACTTTTTATTGTGCGCTGGCGCGACAGTGCTTTATCAACGAATACATTTTTGTTTATTCCGACCGGGAATTCGACAGGGCGCGGTTGCTGCGGGAGCGCCTTGGTGCCGCTCTGGGAGCCAGATTGCCTGTGCCCGTATTATGGGTGGTGGCAGTGGCAGCGTATTTCCCGCTGATCTCTGTGCCGTCCATTGAAATCTTGTTGGATCAACCGTGGTCTGTTGACACGTCTGCCATGCCCGCTGTAGTCGCGCTGTTAGCACAGCAGGTACAGGAACCCATGGAGGAATGGCGATACCGTTCTCTCATTCCGCGTTTGACTCCCGTCACCGGCGAAGTATCCCGTCTGGTGCAGAAGCAATATGAGGAAAACCCCTATCCAAGGTGGGTGAAATTGCCGCCAGGCGGCAAAGCCATTTCAATTAATTCCTATCTGCGCAAACGATTCCCTTTTTCGCGGTTCAAGCTGATGGACTCCATTGACAAGATGGGTAACAGAATCGATATTCTGGTAGCCGGATGCGGAACCGGCCAGCATTCGATTGCAACAGCTCAGCGATACCAGAGCGCCAGAATTCTTGCTATTGACCTGAGTTTGACGAGTCTTTGCTACGCCAAAAGAAAGACTCGGGAAATCGGCCTGGAAAACGTCGAGTATGCTCAGGCCGACATCATGGCCCTCAGCTCGGCTGGCCGCACGTTTGACATTATCGAATCCGTGGGCGTGCTGCACCATCTTGCAGACCCGATAGCGGGATGGCGGCAGCTGCTTTCGTTATTACGGCCCGATGGGTTCATGCGGCTGGGTTTCTACAGCGAACATGCGCGGCAGAACGAAACCGCTGCGAAAGGTTTCATTACCGAACATGGGTATAAGCCGATCCCGGAAGATATTCGCCGCTGCCGCCAGGACTTGATGTCTATGGAGAATGCCGTCCGCTTCAAGCAAATCTTATCGGCGAGAGATTTTTATGGAATGAGCGAATGCCGTGACCTGCTCTTTCATGTTCAAGAGCATCGTTACACCCTTCCCCAGCTTAAGGAAAACCTGCGGCAACTGGATTTGACGTTCATCGGCTTCTCCCTTGATCCTGGCATCATCAAACGATATATGAAGCGCTTTCCCGCCGATCAATCCCAGATTGACCTCGACAGCTGGCACATATTTGAGACGGAGAACCTCGATACGTTTACTGGCATGTATCAGTTCTGGGTACAGAAGCGCGATTGAGATATTTGACTTGACGCAGACTTTCCATCTTTCGAACTCATCCGGTATCCCGCGGCTTACGTGTCCAGCCGGGACATAGGCACTGGTCCCTGGCCGGAAATCTCTGAATAAGTCCTTTGTGGAGTGGTTGTTGCAAACTCAGGGACTTTCCGAGGTTTCTTCGCGTTCAATTTGCGCCAGATTTTTGTTCAGAAAAAATAATCTTTCTCTTGACATTCTGGAGTAATCCACATCCGTCACAAAAATTCCACAATAGCAGCAGGCAAACCGCATGGATAGTGGGTTCCACAATAACCATTTGATAACAATATGCTTTTTATCAAGTTCAAAAAATAGTCAATACCAAAATATTGTTATATAAAGGCGACTTACTCACAATGTTCATAGATTATCAACAAACTTATCCACAGCAATTGTGGAAAAGAAAAATATCCG
>JBDTWQ010000242.1:0-3694 GCA_040006595.1 Nitrosospira sp. | reverse complement strand
AACCGTGAACTCGGCCAGATCGAATTCAATCGGCGAGTCCTCGCTCAGGCTGAAAATAAAGACAATCCTCTTCTGGAGCGATTGAAATTCCTTTGCATAGTCAGTAGTAATCTTGACGAGTTTTTCGAGGTTCGCGTTGCCGGATTAAAGGAGCAGATGAACTTGGATACCCCTGGTTTCGGACCGGACGGCATGGTACCGCATCAGGTGTTCAAGCTGGTATCGGAGCAGACTCATTCGCTGGTGGCGCGCCAATATCAGCTATTGAATCAGGACATCTTGCCCGGTCTTGCAAACGAAGGTATCCGTTTTCTGCGCCGCAACGCCTGGAACGATATTCAGCGCGAATGGATCAAGGCTTTTTTCTTCCGAGAATTGATGCCTGTACTAACTCCAATAGGGCTTGATATCTCACATCCTTTCCCCCGCGTGCTCAACAAAAGTTTGAATTTTGCAGTTGAGCTGGAAGGCAAGGACGCTTTTGGGCGCAGTTCTGGAACGGCTATCGTACAAGCGCCACGGGTATTGCCACGCGTAATTCTGCTGCCCAATGAAATCAGCAACAGCGAGTATAACTTCGTGTTTCTGTCATCCATCCTGCACGCACATGTGGGTGAATTGTTTTCCGGCATGAGCGTGCTGGGTTGCTATCAATTCCGTGCGACCCGCAATAGCGACCTGTTTGTGGATGAAGAAGAAGTCAAAAACTTGCGCATTGCATTGCAAGGTGAACTGCCCCAGCGACATTTCGGCAACGCGGTTCGACTGGAAGTGGCAGATAATTGCCCGCCGTACATGTCGGATTTTTTGCTGGAGCAACTTGGTCTTTCCCGTGATGATTTCTACCAAGTGGAAGGACCAGTGAATCTGGTACGGCTGATGCAGGTTCCAGATCGTATTGAGCGTCCCAACCTGAAATACCCGCCATTCATCCCCGGTCTGCCGCTAACGCTGCAAAAGAAGAGGGCTGTTGATATTTTTCAGATGATTCGCAAGAATGACATTCTGTTGCACCATCCTTATCAATCGTTCCAGCCGGTGATTCATTTCATCCAGCAGGCGGCGGTGGATCCCGGCGTGGTGGCGATCAAACAGACCGTATACCGTACCGGAACCGATTCATTGGTAATGGCAGCACTTATTGCCGCAGCGAGCAGCGGCAAGGAAGTAACGGTAGTGGTGGAATTGCTGGCGCGTTTCGATGAGGAAGCCAACATCAATTGGGCCAGCCGCCTGGAGGAAGTCGGCGCTCATGTGGTGTATGGCGTGGTGGGCCACAAAACCCACGCTAAGATGGCGATGGTAGTGCGGCGCGAAGACGGCAAACTGCGACGTTATGTGCATGTGAGTACAGGAAACTATCATCCCAGCACCGCCCGGCTCTATACTGATTTTGGCTTATTTACCTGCAACGAAGAAGTCTGCGCCGATGTGAATGAAGTATTCACGCAACTGACAGGTCTCGGCAAAGCAGGAAAATTGAAGCATCTGTGGCAATCTCCGTTCAGTTTCCACAGCCAAATGCTAATAGCTATCAATAACGAGGTTCAGAACGCCAAAGCGGGAAAACCCACGCGTATCATCGCCAAAATGAATGCATTGCTTGAACCGGAAATCATCAGGGCGCTCTATGTCGCCTCAGGCGCCGGGGTGAAAATCGATCTCATCATTCGCGGCGTATGCGCCCTGCGTCCCCGCATTGCGGGATTATCGGAAAACATCCGGGTGCGTTCGATAATTGGACGTTTCCTTGAGCATACCCGAATTTTCTATTTTCGTAGTGGCGGCACCCACGCCATGTATCTTTCCAGCGCTGACTGGATGGATCGGAATTTTTTTCGTCGTATCGAAATATGTTTTCCCATTCTGGACACAAAACTGAAAAAGCGTGTGCTCGTCGAAGGTTTGAATGCTTATCTCAAGGATAACAGACAGGCATGGGAAATGGACAGCGACGGTAATTATCATCGTAGATCTGCCCGCGGGAGCAAAAGATTCTGCGCTCAAGAGGCGCTGCTTACGGAATTGGCGGCGGCGAAGCAGACTGAGGTATAGTTAAAAAGATAAACTGGGAGCAGGTAAAGTCATGCTTACGGAGATCGAGCTCAAATTGCGTTTGCCGCCGGACTCTATCGCCCCATTGCAACGCGATCCATTGTTGAAATCATTGAGTGTTTCGAGTTCCGTCTCACGAAAACTTTACAGCGTCTACTATGACACGCCTGCTTTTGATCTCAGACGTAACGGCGTTGCATTCCGGTTGCGCCGTGAGGGCAAACGCTGGATGCAGACCATTAAAGGTGGAGGTGACGCCGCAGCGGGATTGCATCAGCGTGAGGAGTGGGAAGCGCCGGTGCTGAAAGCGCAGCCCGACTTTACCAAGATCTCCGATCCACGGCTCATTAGATTGTTTAGCGCTGCCAGCCTGCGTGAGCAACTGCGTCCGTTATTTATCACTGAATTAAACCGTAGCACCCGCATGCTGCGCTTATCTGACGGTAGCGAGGCAGAATTTTGTCTCGACCGGGGGAAAATCATAGCCGGTGATGTCAGCGTCCCACTTTGCGAAATTGAACTCGAATTGAAATCGGGCAGTCCGCTGTCATTATTCCGGCTTGCGCAGGATCTGCTACATAGCATTCCCTTCAGGCTGGAGAACGTTAGTAAGGCAGAGCGCGGCTATGCGCTTGCTTCCGGCTGTATGTCTCCGCCTCTTAAGGCTCAGCCAGTCCAACTAGTCGCTGAAATGAGCGTTAGCGAAGCGCTCAGAACAATCATCTGGAATTGCCTCAGCCATTTGCACCGCAACGAAGCCGGAATGCTGGAAGGGTGTGATATCGAATATCTACATCAAATGCGTGTTGCTTTGCGCAGACAGCGATCGGCCCTGAGTTTTTTTTCAAAAGCGTTTTCCAAAACGGCGTTTACGCCGATGGCACAGGAACTGAAGTGGCTGGCCGTGCAATTTGGTCCAGCTCGGGATTGGGATGTATTCGTCACGGAAACGTTAGCTACGGTTTGCGCCGCCTTTTCCAGTCATCCGGGTATGTTGGCGCTACAAGAAAAGTGCGAGCAACTGCGTCGCAATCACAATGATAGTGCGCGCAATGCCGTGGAATCAAGGCATTATACGGAATTGATGTTGATGCTGGGTGCATGGTTGAGCGCAAAACACGGGCTTGCTCAGCCAGATTTGCCGGTGTCGAACGATCCAGCTGGAACCGGATCTGGCATGCCGGTAAAAGAATTTGCCGGAACACTGCTGACACGTCGTCATCGTCAACTGAAAAAATATGGCAAGAAGCTGACGAATCTGAGCGTGCCGGAATTACACGCGCTACGCATCATCGCCAAAAAACAACGGTATGCATCCGAGTTCTTTGCCGGGCTTTTCCCCCGCAAGGAAACGAAACGTTACATTTTGTCTTTGTCCATGCTTCAAGATATTCTGGGTGCGATGAATGACTCGGCCATTGCCGAGCGGTTGCTGAGTGAAATGCCTATTGCCAGAGATGAAAATGATCAGTATGAAGCAGTGGGCATCATCCGGGGCTGGGGTTTGAGCCGGGCACTGACCAAAAAACTGGAACTCAACAAGGTATGGAAGCATTTTCATAGCAATGATCCATTCTGGTAGAAGCTTTCCCTGGTAGCGCATGAGCCGTGCAGCCTTTGACAAAGGGCAAGCAGCTTA
>JBDTWQ010000241.1:0-12513 GCA_040006595.1 Nitrosospira sp. | reverse complement strand
CGCCTATTTACATTTACTGCTCCGTTCGGCTTATATTGCCTCAGCTTTCAGATCAATAAATAGCCTAACCTGCTTTCATACCTTGCGATAACTGTCTCCCAGCCATCCACGTGTTCCGGAGAAGCTGATTCCTTCCACTACAGATGCCTTCGTCGTGGTAATGATCTTAAAGAGGCCGGCCAGCTACTCCACGCATGAATTTTGGTAAAATCCCTGCTTTTTAATCGACACGACAATGGCGTTACTGGAGATCCGTAACGTAACACGGCGCTTTGGCACCTATACCGCAGTCGACAATGTGAGTATCAGCATTGAGACGGGTGAATTCTTCACGCTGCTCGGACCTTCCGGTTGCGGCAAAACGACGCTTTTACGGATGATAGCGGGATTCGACTTGCCGGATTCGGGCCAAATTCTGCTTGACGGCAAGGATATGGTCGGGACTCCGCCAGAAAAACGACCCATCCATACCGTATTCCAAACCTATGCGTTATTTCCGCATATGACAGTAGCGGACAACATCGCTTTTCCACTCAAGATGGCTGGCAAGCCACCCCCGGAAATAAAATCAAGAGTCGCAGAGGCCTTGGACAGCGTACGCTTGTCCAATTTTGATAACCGTTTTCCGCATGAGTTGTCGGGCGGACAAAAACAACGCGTGGCATTTGCCAGAGGGCTGGTCAACCGTCCGCGACTGCTGCTGCTGGATGAACCGCTGGGCGCGCTGGACGCGAAGCTGCGCGAGGAAATGCAGATCGAACTCATCAATCTTCAGAAAGAGGTGGGGGTTACGTTCGTATTCGTGACCCACGCCCAGAATGAGGCGCTGGCGCTGTCGCATCGCATCGCGGTGATGAACCAGGGATATGTCGAACAAATTGACGAGCCCTCTAAAATCTACAGTTTTCCCAGGAACCGTTTTGTTGCCGATTTTATCGGTAAGATCAGTATGATAAACGCACTCGTGCTGGAAGCTGCTTCCTCGCATTTGAAACTCGATATCGCGGAACTGGGGGAAGTCACAACAGTAAGTAAGGAAGGCATCAAAGTTGGCGATAAAGGGGTAATGGCGATTCGCCCCGAACAGGTACGAATTTCCCATCCCTCGGATGAGCCGGAATTGAAAAACCATTTTCTTGGTAAAGTGCACGATTTGCTCTACGTGGGCGACGTCACCACTTATATTGTGGAACTTTCTAACGGCGCCTACATCGAGGCACTGCTACCCAACTCTGCACCGGGACGAGCTAAATTTTTTGAAGTGGGAGATCCAGTAGGAGTCTCCTGGCGTCATGATGCGGGCATTTTCCTTAATGATTAAAGGAGTCCCTAAAGGAGACACCAAGAACAGTCGCATCGCCAGATTTCTGGTGAGTGGGCCGCCCCTATTATTCCTGGTGGTTTTCTTCGCTGCCCCCAGCCTGATTATGATCCTCACCTCGTTCCGCGTTCCCGGTGAGTTTGGGGGCTTGGCGCCTATTGCCGCGCCTGCGGGAGCAGTCCGGGGCGAATACGGCCTCACGCCGGAGGCTTATCAGTTCTTTTTCAGCAATGTTATTTATGCCGAAATCTTTCTCAAGTCTTTTGGTGTTGCGGCAGCCACCACGCTCATCTGTCTCATCATGGCTTATCCAGTGGCATTGCTGATTGCACGCAGCGAAAAACGTTTCCGCAATCTGATGGTGCTCCTGGTCGTGCTGCCATTCGCCAGCAATTTCCTCATCCGCATTTATGCCTGGATGATTATTCTTGGCCCGGAATCGGGGCTTAGCCACTTTGTCAATGCTATTCTTGACGCATTCGGTATTGCTCCGGTGACATTGTTATTTTCGCCATTCGCGGTATTGGTAGGCATGGTTTATGTGCACCTGCCGTTCATGGTGCTGCCTCTTTATACCAATCTGGAAAAACATGATTCGTCACTTCTGGATGCGGCGCAGGACTTGGGCGCCACCGCCTGGCAGCGCTTCTGGCGCGTTACCTGGCCGCTATCCCTGCCAGGTGTGTTTTCCGGCTCCGCGCTGGTGTTCATCCCGGTACTGGGCATGTTTGCGGTACCCGATATACTCGGCGGCACTGGCGATATTCTCATTGGCAACCTGATCAAGGATCAATTCCTGGGCACTCGCGACTGGCCTTTTGGTTCAGCACTGTCGATCATGCTGACGCTGGCAGTGCTGTCCGTTGCGGGACTGGCTACGTGGTTCGCACGCTCTGCCATTGGGCAGCGCGCATAAAGTATGAACCGCGGCAATTATTGGCTATGGTCCGCGGCGGCGCTGGTTTACGCCTTTCTGTATATACCGCTCACGATCGTAGTGATGTATTCGTTCAACGATTCCAGACTGAATGCTGAATGGGTAGGTTTTACATTGTCCTGGTACAAGGCGCTTTTCAACAACACGGAAATGCTTACTGCCGCGCGCAATTCCCTCATCATCGCGCTCAGCGCGAGTCTTGGCGCTACGGTTCTCGGTACCATGGCGGGTCTGGCGATACACCGGTACAAACTTAAGGTATTACCGGTATTGGTGTTTACGCCGGTGGCAATGCCCGAAATTCTGCTGGGCGTATCATTGTTGCTGTTCTTTCTGCAAGTGCTGAATTTAACGCTTGGCATGGTCTCCATCATTATCGCGCATACCACATTCTGTATCGGCTTTGTCGCCATCATCGTGCGGGCACGGCTTCAGGGCATGGATGAGAGCATCTTTGAAGCGGCGCGCGACCTGGGCGCATCGCCGTGGCAGACTTTCCGCCTTGTTACGTTGCCACTTATCATGCCGGCGGTAGTCGCAGGCGCATTAATGTCGTTTACTCTGTCCATTGATGACTTCGTCATTACTTTCTTTACCAAGGGCGTAGGCGAGCCGATTCTGCCCATCCAGATCTACACCATGATAAAGGTCGCGGTAACGCCGGAAGTAAATGCCATCTCCACATTATTGATGCTACTCACGCTGATCATGATTATCATCGCCGCCAGGCTCGAAGCGAGCGCCGCATCCGGTGGAACTGGAATGTCACGTGAAGAAAAGCACAAATGAAGCCATCGCGCTTCTCCGGAATAGAACTCGTATCGCTCCTGTTCATACTGGCGTGGCCGGTATTGTTGACCGCGGGTTGCGCCAGGCAGGATGAACAAGCAGTTTCCCCCGCTATCGGAGGGAATGTTCTGCATTTATTCAACTGGAACAATTACATTGCGCCGGAAACGGTTAAGCACTTCGAGCGTTTCTGCAATTGCAAACTCTCGCAGGATTATTACTCCGATAATGAGGAGATGCTGGCGAAATTGTCGGCCGGCGCAACCGGGTATGATCTTATCGTCCCCACCGGCAATGCGATAGACACGCTTATCCGCCAAGGCGCGCTGATGCCGCTGGACAAGTCGTTGCTCCCTAATCTCGGAAACATCAATCCGGCGTATCTTGATACCCCGTTCGATCCCGGCAACAGATATTCCGTTCCTTATGCCTATACGTTGACCCTGCTCGGCTTCAATCAGGAAAAAATAAAAGAGCTCGATCTGCCCACCGACACCTGGGCGATTATTTTTGAACCGGAATATCTAAAAAAAATCAAAGGGCGCGTGACCGTGCTCGATAGCCAGCGAGAATTGATGGCAGCGGCGCTCAGATACCTTGGCTATTCGGTTAACGATGCTGACGAAGAGCACTGGAAGCAGGCCAAGGACCTGATCGTGCGCGCCAAGCCTTATTGGGCGGCTTTCAGCAATACCAGTTACATCAAGGAACTGGCAGTAGGTAATCTATGGGTGGCGCACGGCTATTCTAACGACATGTTTCAGGCGGCGCTGGATGCCAAAAATACCGGCCGCAAATTCACGATCGGCTACTCAACGCCGAAGGAAGGAACAGTTCTGTCGCTTGACAGCATGGTTCTGCATAAAAGCGGGAGCCGCCCCGATCTTGCCCTTCAATTCATTGATTTCATGCTGGATGGAAAAAACTCGGCCGAACTTACCAACCTCATCGGCTCCGGCAATCCCAATTTAGCTGCAATGCAATATATCCGGCCGGAGATCGCCGGAAACAAGGCAATATTTCCGGATGCGGAATTGCTCACAAAGCTGGAAATGCTGCGGGACCTGGACCGCAAGCAACGGCGGCTGCTAAGCCGGCTGTGGATTGAAATAAAATTGAGGTAATGCGGGTACAGGAATATCACCAGCATTATCGTGGCAGTGATACATTTTCTCTATAAATGCGCCGAACGCGTCATCTCCACTCCTGATTCCCGCGACAGCCGCCTGGCGCAATACGCCTGGCCGCCATAGAAATGCTCATCCTTTCCGGTATAATCTTACCCATCCACTTCCAAATATATTCTTATGAGCTACTACCAGCGGCATGTATTTTTCTGCGTCAACCAGCGCGAAGCGGGAGCAGCGTGCTGTAACAATCATGGCGCCCAAGCCATGCGCGATTACGCCAAGGAACGTATCAAAACGATGAGGCTCGACAGCAAGAGCAAGAGAATACGGATCAACAATGCGGGATGCCTTGACCGTTGCAATGAGGGTCCGGTTATTGTGGTTTATCCGGAAGATGTCTGGTACACGTATGTAGATAAAGAAGACATCGACGAGATCATCGAGGAGCACCTCAAGAATGGACGCGTCGTCGAACGGCTGAGAATTTGAAGCTGGGCAACAAATACGTCAGCAAATTCCGGGGCGGGATCTATTGAATTCAAGCATTCCCAAAAAGATTTTTATTGATGGCCCTGCAGGGAAGCTGGAAGCGGTTCTGGCCGAACCAGAGGTCGATCATCCGCGCGGTATTGCGGTTATTGCGCATCCTCATCCGCTATATGGCGGCACCATGGATAACAAGGTGGTCTATACACTCTTCAAAACTTTCTTGGAGCTGGGATTCATCACGGTCAAATTCAATTTTCGCGGGGTAGGACAAAGCGAAGGTGACCGTTACGCAGGCAATGACAATGGCGTGGGCGAAACCGAGGACGTGCTTGCGGTGGTTAAAACTACCCGGAGTCAATTCGAGGCTCGTTTTGATATTACCCCGCCATTGTTGCTGGCAGGATTTTCTTTCGGTGGCGCAATCCAGGCGTATGCCGCTCAATTGCTCAAACCGCAAAACCTGGTAATGGTAGCACCAGCGGTTGAACGGTTAAACGTCCCTTCCATTATCAATCCCGCTACCAGGCACGACATCGGACATATGCCGGACATCCTCATCATTCACGGTGATCAGGACGACGTGGTTCCTCTCGAGACTGTCCTGGACTGGGCTGCTCCGCAGGAATTGCCGGTGGTTGTGATTCCTGGCGCCGAACACTTCTTTCACGGCCGACTACATATTCTCAAACGCGTCGTTCTCGATTCATGCCGGCCCTGAGAGCTTGTGCTGCAAGCGGGAAAGCTGGGTGCAAGACTGGCGGAACGCTCTGAAAGCAGGCGAATGGCATTCCGCCCCTACTGGCAGCCAACCACTGTGGGGAGGATTCATATCAGATCATGCCGCTCATCCCACGACAGGCCTGGCTACAGCAAGCCATAATACAAATTCCGTAACTGGGTTACGGCGCCCTACTATATTTAATTTCACCTTCTGAGGCATTCCGTACACTGGCAAACATAGCTACGATCCCTATTATGTTCGGGTGAATCGTGGTTGAAGGTTTTGCATAAAGACCACATCGTTTGATTTACGAGAACTGCATGATGCAACTTACGTGAAAATTAACGTGTGCGTGAGAGCGTTTCAGAAGAGCGGGTTGATCTGTTTCAAAAAAAAAGTTTACACTAACCCCGTAGATTTTCTTCCCACGTTTCTTCCAGTTTGGAGCCTAGAAACTATCATGCAACGCCTGCTCATCCTGCTCGGTTTAGTCCTGCTGGTGGCGGGCTTTGCGTGGCCCTGGTTGTCGAAATTTCCCCTCGGAAGGCTGCCGGGGGACATTACCATCGAACGGGAAAATTTCAGTTTCTACTTTCCAATAACAACAGGTCTGCTGGTGTCATTATTCCTGTCGTTGCTGTTGTGGTGGTGGTCACGAAAGTAATCCGCAAGCAGATTGAGGGTTTAACCTATATACGGCAGTTGACCGCTCCTCATTCATCAGGTTATAGCCATGATAAATAAAAATATTTGTGCTATATAACCGCCACCTTTTGGATGAGTCCGGCATGGCGGATAGCACAGCTTTGGGGACGCATGGGAGCGTCGCAACTCCTTCGAATGGGGCACCCCGGGGCGTTGCACGAGGGGCCCCGCGAAGCGGGGATCGGGCAGCGCAGGGGATGCCGCGACCGCGTTTCATGGCGCCCGCATCCCGCTGCGGGGTCACACCTTCCTGCTGAAGGCACTGCTCCGCCATACGCGGTCGCACCATTTCGCGTCGTTGCGTCTTGCCCTGCACCCCAAAAACCGTACACTCCGCCCCATTCAACTGCCGGATATAGGTTTAAAATGAATGCGAATCTTTTTGAAAGGGATAAATGTGGATTTATATGAATCTATGCTGTTTTGGTTCGTCAAGGAATTTGTGAAGGCTATTCTGGGTCTCGGATTTATTCTAGCGATCGTTGTATTCCTGCGCCGCTGATCTACTCTCGTTCCCAGAGTACCAGCTAACTCGAATTTTCCGACCTCTTTTTGTTTTCTTTCGGTTGCGTACCCTTTATCACTTTCTTCACGGAGGCTTGCTCAGGCAGGGGTTGAGCCTTGTCAATAAGTGGTTTTAATACCGGGAGGAGATGCTTCATGACTTGAGTAGAGAGTGCAGAGGTAAATTTATAATCTGCCGCATCCGCGCCCGGTACAAATGCTGTCATCGTTCCAAAAAACCGGTCCCCAATGAAGAAGACAAACGTGGCAGAGCGATTTACTGCACGGGATTCCTTGATGACACCGGGCGAAGAAAAAGTAATATACCGATGGTCACCTGTTCCTGTCTTTCCCCCGATCAAAATTTCAGCTCCATTCTCTTCCACAATAGCGCGGGCGAGTCGCGAACCTGTCCCTGTCTCCACCACATCGGTTAGAACGCCACGTACCGCTGCGGCCAATTCTTGAGAAAACATTTTTTCGCCTTTGACAGGATTCCGTTCGACAATGGTTTCAAAGGGAGTGTCAGCTGCGAAGCGTATGCGTTCGATAAGCACGGTAGGCACACGGACTCCGTCGTTGAGAATGAGGCCCATCAGTTCGGCAAGTGCGGCAGGGTGGTCGGCCGAGCTCCCAATGGCTGTGGCGAGTGATGGAACCAGGGAGTCGAAAGGGTATCCGAGGCGTTTCCAATTGCGGTGAATCTCCAGGAATGCTTCGAGCTCCAGAAGACCGCGGATTCGGACATCCTGGGAATTCTTATGTATTGTCTTGAACAGCCATTGATAGACAGCAACTCGCTCATCTCCGCTGGCCTCGATCACATCCTTGTATTGCGCATTGGGGTAGGCGGTCAAGTAGCGTGCCAGCCAAAGCTCCAAAGGGTGGACAGTTACAATATAGCCTTGGTCGGCAAGCGAATATTTGCCGGGTGCATAGTTCTCGTACAAGTCGCGGAGGGGTGGCGACGCTGGACCTTTAAACCCTGACTGATACGGCACCAGGAATTTCTCGAATTCCGAGAACGTGGACTTGGGGTAAATATAGCGGTAAGCCGCCGCAAGACGGCGCGGTGTATGCCGAAAGCTGGCAAAGAATACTTCGCCAATCCCACCTGGCGTTGTCGTTTTACCTTTGTACTTTAGATAAAAACGGTTAATAAATTCCCTGCCTTCCTTGTCCGCGAATCGTCTGAGATATCCCTTACGGTCCGGATTTCCGGTGTCCTTGAGAATCCTTGCGGACGAACCCACAATCTGAAACATGTAGTAGCGTACGATATCCCGCATCATGCGGATATAAACGAGATTGACCGAATTTAGTGTTGCTTCACGCACGCTTAGAATCTTGCGGTCATCCTCGCGCTTGAAATTGTGAAAAACATGCGCACCACCACCGGTAAAGAAATGTTCGTCAGGATTGGCGGAATACTTGCGCTCCAGCGCCGCATTCAACATTGTGGCCAGACTCTTGTCCGAACTTTGCATAAGATAGCCAATCGCCCAGCGGCTCAGGATGTCGCTAGGGTCAGTCTCCTGTTTGCGTAAAACCTTCGGTTCCAATGCCGCATATTTTTTATGCAGTGCTTCGACAATTTCAAGATAGGTAACCAGCGTTCTCAGTTTTGCAGTGGAACCTAAATCAAGCTTGGTCCCCTTGTTGATATCCAGGGGCTGCTCGAAATTGTCGGCTTGAATCCGGAACTTGGCGCCCTCCGGCGTCAGCTCGGAAAGCGTGAAGCTGTAGATAATCTTGCCCGGATCCTCCGGCCCCAGTAGACGAGGCCCATAGAGCCCGGCGGCGTTTGCATATTCCGGATCTTTGAGCCGACGCAACATATCGGTGGTTTTTTTCTGCAGTTCTCCGTCGAGGGTGCTTTGCACCGATAAATCCAGCCGGTCCAGATCATACATACGCTGCAACCCAAGCTGGGAAGCAAGACGCATGCGCACGGCATTGACGGCCTTTTGGGCGGCAAAATTCCTGATTTCCTCTGGCGCGGCAGTACCACGAAAATGTAATGGTATTTTCAGCGCAGCGTCCCCGAGGCTGGGCATAATCACGCCAGCCTGAGCTAATACCCGCAGGTGACTGTTGGTGAGTTCTTCGAGCGCTTCACGTCCGGCAAGCAGGTAATAGGAAGGTCTACGCTGAGCGATCATCAGGCTCAGCACATGCTTATAAAGGCGTGCTGCCTCGATAAGGGCATCGCCTTCCACGAAGCGCGAATTCAGAATGTGGTTGGTTTCATCAAAATCCAGGCCGTACCATGCCCATAGGCCATCTCCCAATCCGTTCGCTTCTCCGAAACCCGCGGCAGCGGAGAGCGGGACTGTATTAAGATAATCCACGACAGTGCGCTTCCGGGTAGGCAACGTTTCTTCCCCATCCAGGTAAGCGCGCACAGAAGCGGATGCGACCTGTTGAACCTTGTCTCTCGGCGTAATTGTCATTCCGTTGGGAGAATGGCGGTATTTTTCGATCTGCGTTGCAAGCGTGCTTCCCCCTACTACATCGTGTTCCGCACGGAAGAATTGAATAATCTTGTCCAGCACTGCCCTGCCCAGCCGATCCCATTCGATAGCCGGATTCTTTTTCGGGTGGGTGGGATCCAGCAGCTCGCGATTTTCGATAAATAGCAGGCTGTCCGTCACCAGCGATGGAACCGATTCGAAGTTTGCGTAAACGCGAGCCGGGAACGTAGCACGATACAATGGCTGGCCCCCATCGCCAGTAATTTCCAGGCCGGCTTGGGATTTCTCGTGGTAGGGAACGAATAAACCCTCCGCGACAAGTTCCTTCATGCGTGCGGAAACTCGTGCCTGGGCCTGCACATGAAAACCGTGCATGACCAAATTATGAAGTAGTTCCGGCAACCGGCTATAGCCCATGCGCACATCGTAGGGCCCTGCCTGAGGAAAATACGGGTCGCCATTCGGTCCATTTTTTACCTCCCAGTTCAGGTGATTGGCTAGTTGCGCCAGCTCACGTGCCTGATATGCAGAAGTTTCGGTTTCCCGGTAAAGAAGGAAGACCGCAATAGCCAGCGCGGCGAAAAACAGGATCAGAACGGCAAGCGCAAAAAACTTGAGTGCATGCCTCACGATGGGGTTATCAAAATAATTTGATTTCTAAAGATTATTGAAGATTCGTGTCGAGATGGATCGGCTTCAGCTAAATGCATAATGCATTTATAAACGTGAGACGCAGCAAATTCTTGTCGACAGCCAGTTTCCTCGTTCGATGTGGAAAAAAGCATTGCCCGGTCATCTGTACACATGACCCTTCATTGCATTCTGCGTCACATCAAAAACGAGATACAATGTTCGCCCTGCGGGCAACAAGAAAAATTTACCTATCCTGCTCTTGTGAAGCCGCATGAAAACAGCGCATCCCGGCAGACCAGCGCTCAACGGAATCCGGCCTGTCGCTGCACCACAGAGCCGCCATGACAGGTGCTCACGTCTGCAAGAGTCGATTTCGCGCCAATTACATCATCTAAAAAACAGCAATTTCGCCTTGAAGACAGGATAATTAATACTTCATGCGTATAATTGCGAAAAAGTACGATGGTATTACTTATGAAAACACCTCTGAGCTGGAGTTGGCTCGGCTGCAGTCAGACGCCGGACGGACGATATATGCGATCCGGTTTACAATCGGGCAATCCTGACACAAGCCGTGCGGCGATACCGAATGTCATATTTGGGCCATTGAGTTATAAGCTCAGACAACTCAATTCATAATCCGGCATACTCATCTGAACTGATGGAATTTTTTAGCCTCCTCCTTAAGACGATCGTCCTTCGCCCCTACGTATTCGTGTTTCTCACTGCATTTCTTTTTTCCGCAGCCCGTCTGATCGGCTGGCGAAGAACGTGGTGTTTCATGGGAATCACATGGCTCGTGGCATTTCTATGCGAATTTTCTTCTACTCGCACCGGTATTCCATTCGGCTGGTATCACTATACCGGTTCGACCGTTGACCGGGAATTGTACATCCTGGATGTCCCGTTCATGGATTCTCTCTCATTTCCCTTTCTTCTGTATGCAAGCTACTGCATGGCCCTGGCCTTTATCCTGCCTGCGGCTGCGGGCACCAGGAAGCGGATCGGCATGATTCGGATACAATTCCCTCTTGCTGCGAGAACAGGTTGGCCTGTCGCGCTGCTCACGATTCTTTTTTTCGCGTTCATCGACATGGTTATTGACCCTGTCGCGCTTCGCGGAGACCGCTGGTTCCTCGGCCAGATTTATTACTATCCCGATCCCGGCACGCATTTTGGTGTCCCGATAGCCAATTATATCGGCTGGGCTGTCGTCGGCTTCCTCTCGCTCCGGGCATATTTCCCATTGGATCGCAAGCTTTTCCAGACCGGTAATCTCTCTTCTGCCCCAAGCGTGACCGGGAACGTACTCCTTGGCTGCGGTCTCTATTATGGCGTATTGATCTTCAATCTCGTTATTACTTTCTGGATAGGTGAATCTCTTCTTGGAATGACTGGTATGCTCATGTATCTCCCGCTAACCCTCCTGCTCGCTCTTCGGCTCTTCGGTCGTTTGCCGGCTGAAAGTTAAAAAGTTAAAACAAGGAACCCTCTGCTTAAGTTTTAACCCAGATAATCCATTAGGATGCGAGATGAAAGATATAATGCCCATCCAGGACAGTTTGGAAGTGATTCTGGAGTCTTATCCTCAGAAATAAATGGAGCCCAAGAATGAAAAAAGTAACCCTGCTATTAGTAGTTTCCGCATTGGTAAGTCTGGTTGGCTGCTCGAAGACAGATACTTACGCACCAGCCGAAAATGCATCCGGAGAAGACATATTTTATACAAACTGTACAAAATGCCACAAACCCGAAGCCGGTAGTGTAATGACATTGAGTTCCGCAGCGGCGAATAAGGATGCCATTATCCAGAAAATTCATAATGGAAGCATGTCGATGCCTGCCTTCCCTAATATTAAAGGTGAGCCGGCGCAACGCTTAGCGGAATTTATACTCGCAAATAGTAAAACCAAGTAGTCCGTCGATCCGGCAAGCCTTTGTACGGCCTTGATGAACGATCGGCGACGACCGGAAATGGATGCCATCCCGATGGATGAAGGCTAAATCATGGTAACACCATTGTTGCATCTGCACGGACACGTTCGCCGCCTATTGCATCAGCTTGCAGGACTCTGGCATGCTCATTATTAAGTGGCTACTTATCGTCGTTGCCCTTATAGTCGTCGCGGGGATACTTGCCGGTCAACTCGGGCTACTCAAGGGTAAGGCGCCCACCGACCTAGGCGTGCATGACGGCAGACTCAAACCGCCCTCAAAAACGCCCAATAGCGTGTCCAGTCAGGCGGTGCTCTACCCCGACCACCCCCAGCTTGCTTATGCCAGCATCGCGCCGTTGCAGTTGAGGGGCGATGCCGCCGCCACGCTGGCGCGCATTGGGAGCATCATCGAGGGGATGGATGGTGGCCAAATAGTAAAAAGAGAACCCGGCTACCTTTACGCACAGTTTACTACCCAAATCATGAAGTATGTCGACGACGCCGAGTTCTGGTTCGACCCGGTTGCTGGAATTATTCAGGTGCGCTCATCCTCGCGCCTGGGAAGTAGCGATTTAGGCGTAAACCGCAAACGTATCGAATTCATTCGCCAGAAGCTCGGTTCTTCTTGAGCTGCCAACCACTCCACCGGCTTGAATATTGTTAGGCAGACGGATGTATTAGCAGCCTGTCGTACTTGAAGAATCGACGCGAAAAAGTAACAGGGTGAGGACAGATTTGAGGATTTGAAGGCCAATAGTTCTATTGGCCAAAAAAGCGGCGAAATATGGACCGCCCAGACGCCTTTGCAGCCAATTTCCTTTAAGTGTCTGACAGACTGGTAGTGTAGTGCCAGTACATCCGTTTTTTTCTATC
>JBDTWQ010000240.1:0-2701 GCA_040006595.1 Nitrosospira sp. | reverse complement strand
GAGACTGCAGCCATGAAAGCAGAAAAGGCTGAGAGGAAATCTTCGTCTGGAGTGAGCGTTTTCTTCCGCTTGAAAAGCAGATTGCGACGGGAAGCAATTGATTTTGCCGCGTCTATACAGGGTAATATCTAAAAAAAACAAAGCCGCTGCTCCACTGAGCGCAGAATCAACTTCATATAAAACTGAAATATGGAGGTTAGTTAAAAGGTCGTGCTTGGACGGCTTTGTCCGACGAAAAGATCGGCTAACCGTTGTTGGCGATCAGGTAAATCAGATTCTTCTATCGGTTGGGGACTCGACACAACAAGAACAGCTACCCCACGATTTATTTAGAGGTTTCCTAAATAAGCAGAGCTGCCGCTACACGCCGCCCTTCTGCCGTCAATATGTTGTAAGTGCGGCAGGCGGCACTGGTATCCATCACTTCCACGCCGATTTTTGATGCGATAAGCGCTTTTGTGAGGGAGGGGTGAGGGAAGCGCAAGGTAGCTCCCGTTCCAAATAATACAATTTCAGGCTGCAATGGGAGCATGAACTCGAAGTGCTCCGCCGTGAGCTGCTCAAAAGTTATGGCCTGCCAATCTTCAATAACACGATCGGGCAAAATAATCAGGTTGTTCTCATAGCGCGTCCGATTGACCATGACGTATCCGGTCCCGTAACCGGTGAACATATTCAGTTCGGAAAATCCGGAAAGATGTAGCTTCAAGCAAGGCTCCATTTGCGACGGGTTGGCGGGTCGGGTAACATTACATCTTTTTTACATTGCAATAAAGCGGAAACAGTAATCGCGCCTCGGAAATTTTTCAAGACTTACCGGTTTAAAGCGGTAAGAAGGTTGTGAACCAACTATAGAAATTTGTCGCTGAAACCCAGCCATTGCAGCGATCTATACCGACACTTTAAGGGAATGTTTTGCGGGAACAGTCTTTCAATTCATGCAACCCATATTAAAATCCAGCAAACTGGCGAATGTCTGTTACGACATTCGCGGGCCGGTGCTCGACCGTGCAAAGCAAATGGAAGAGGAAGGGCATCACATAATCAAGCTCAATATTGGCAATCCGGCATTATTTGGTTTTGATGCGCCTGAGGAAATCCTGCAGGATGTAATCCACAATCTGTCCGCTGCTTCCGGCTACTGCGATTCGAAAGGTTTGTTCGCCGCGCGCAAGGCAATCATGCATTACACGCAGGAAAAGCATATTCGCGATGTGCGGATGGAGGATATTTACATCGGCAACGGTGTTTCCGAATTGATCGTGATGGCCATGCAGGCCCTGCTCAACAGTGGCGATGAAGTGCTGATTCCCTCACCCGATTATCCTCTGTGGACTGCGGCAGTTGTGCTGGCAGGCGGCACGGCGCGACACTATGTATGCGATGAGCAAGCGGGCTGGCTGCCTGACTTGGACGATATTCGCGCCAAGGTCACCCCGACCACTCGCGCGATTGTTATTATAAATCCCAATAATCCTACCGGTGCACTCTATCCGGAAGATTTGTTGCGTGAAATCATCGAGATTGCGCGCCAGCACCAGCTCATTATCTATGCAGACGAAATTTATGACAAGGTGTTGTACGATGATTCCATGCATACTTCCATTGCTTCGCTGGCGGATGACGTGCTGTTTGTCACGCTGAACGGTCTATCCAAGAACTATCGGGCTGCCGGATTCCGCTCAGGTTGGGCTGTGGTTTCCGGAGAAAAACAGTTTGCACGTGATTATATTGCAGGGCTGACCATGCTGGCCTCGATGCGCCTGTGCGCCAATGTCCCCTCGCAATTCGGTATTCAGACTGCGCTCGGCGGCTACCAAAGCATTAATGACCTGGTGATGCCGACTGGGCGGCTTATGCGCCAGCGTGATCTTGCCTGGAAATTGCTAACGGATATTCCTGGCGTTACGTGCTTCAAGCCAAAGGCTGCGATGTATCTCTTCCCGCGTCTGGATCCGGACATGTATCCGATCGACAACGACCAGCAATTTGTGCTGGATCTGCTGATGGAAGAGAAGGTGTTGCTGGTGCAGGGCACCGGTTTCAACTGGCCAACTCCGGATCACTTTCGAGTGGTGTTCTTGCCCAACAGCGATGACCTTATCGAGGCAATAGGCCGTATCGCGGATTTTCTTGGACGATATCGCAAGCGTACCGGACGTAAGCGGAGCTGAGAATGAACAGAAACGCATCGGGAAGGCCGAAAATATCCTGCCGCATCCCAAATTTATCAACCCATCCGCTAATTTATTCTTTTTGCGCTATATATGAAACCCATCAATGTAGGTCTGTTAGGTATTGGCACTGTCGGCGGGGGCACTTTCACGGTACTCAAGCGCAATCAGGAAGAAATCACCCGTCGCGCCGGGCGCGGCATCGTCATCCGGATGATTGCCGATCGCGATGTGGACAAGGCACGCAAGATTGCGGGTGACGAAGTCGTAGTAACGGCCGATGCAAATGAAGTCGTTACAAATCCTGACATAGATATCGTGGTCGAGCTGATAGGCGGCTACACCATTGCGAAGGAGTTGACACTAAAGGCCATCGAAAATGGCAAACATGTAGTTACCGCCAATAAGGCACTCCTGGCTTCGCACGGTACGGAAATTTTCGCCGCTGCACAGAGAAAAGGCGTCATGGTTGCATTCGAAGCGGCAGTGGCCGGCGGAATACCCATTATCAAGGCATTGCGCGAGGG